>CAJOPP010000430.1 GCA_905236365.1 uncultured Lachnospiraceae bacterium | reverse complement strand
CTGGTATCGTACTTGAAGGTGGTGGACTGTATGATCGGAATCTGACGGGGCTCGCCGTTGCCGGGGGGATAGCCCCCCTGAACGCAAACAGTGCCCAAGCCATAGTTTTGCAAAGGTAACTCCTCCTTTTATAGCGCTTAGTCTGCTTCAACTATAGTCCATAGGCCTTGTGTTGTCAAGAAAAAAACGAAATGAAAGAAACAAACAGAAAGTTGGCCTATCATTACATCTGTATGAAATCAATACCATGGAACATAAAGGTCCTTTTTTATGTGTGTTTGATTATATATGTGCCTTTGTTCAGAAACCAACGTCAAATAAACACCCACGCCAACGACAGTACCGATTTGAAAGAGTGTGACGAGTCTGGATAAAGGATTAAAGTAGCAGCTCCTCTGATTTGGAAGTCACGGGGACAGGTACCCTGGCTCATCTGTCACGGCAAATGAGTCAAGGTACCTGTCCCCGTGACTCTTCTCATGTTGGTTTTTCGCATAAACCGTCCCCGTATATTTTTCTTCAATACCTCATTTGGCCTTAGTTCCGCATTCAGGGCAGAAGTTAAAGGAATGCTCTAAATCCGTATTCTCATAACCGCAATTGCTACAAATTTGAGCTTCGGGACGTTTTGCACCACATTCTCTACAGAACTTGCCACCGTCATTTTTTGTTGAGCACTCGGAGCAGATCCACTCATCATTGTTGCTACTGGATTCTTCTTTTTCAAATGATACAGCCTCAAAGACTATTTCTTCATCTTTGGCCATTTGCTCAGTGGTAGAGCCAGCAAGCCCCTTTATTACAAGTCCCTCGTTGCAGTAATCGAAAGCACCAGAATACTTATCATATGAAGTGTATTGTCCTTTAATAGTTACAGTCACTAATTTATCACACCAAGAAAAAGCACCTCCGCCAAGGCTTGTGACACTTTCAGGAATTTCAATTGAAGTCAATCCATCGCAGGAGCTAAAAGCTCGGTCATCAATACTTACAAGATTTTTGGGGAATACGATGCCAGTCAATTTATTGCATCCAGTAAAAGCTGCAATTCCAATTCTTAGCAAAGAGTCTGGGAAAGTAACATTTACAAGGTTCTGTCCGTAAAGGAATGAATAGTCACCAATTGTTTCAACGCCTTCAGGTACGCTATAGATTCCTTGCACCTTACCAACGGGATAGGCAACCAATGTTTTTCCTGTCGCATCAAACAAAACACCATCTACTGACTTAAATGTCTCAGAACCTTCAGCGACAAGTATTTCTTTCAACTCATAGCAGGACTCAAACATATCGTTGCCTATCCTCTGAAGACTGGCTGGGAAAGTGATAGACGGCAAGATGTTGCACTGATGGAATGCGGTGGAGCCAATAGACAGAAGGCCTTCAGAAAAACTGATTGAAGTAAGCTTTTCGCAACCAGCAAATGCATCTCCACCGATTGTTTCAACAGAACTCGGAACAGAGATACTTTCGATTATTTCATTCCAATAGAATGCATACCCATTAACTTTTGTGACTGTTTCTGGAATTGTAAACGAGCGGCCGGTTTTTCCGGCAGGATAGACAATCAATGTGGTTTGGTCCTTATTATAGAGCACCCCATCAACAGAAACGTAATATGCGTTTCCTTCTGCCACGTTAATTGCAGTAAGCTTATTAGATCCTGCAAAAGTTCGATCTTCGTTGATGTATTCAACGCTTGCAGGAATATTCAGTACAGTAAGAGATTTACAATCATGGAAAGCTAAATCTTCAATTCTCTTTAGTGTATCTGGAAGTTCAATCGACAATAGACTATCACACCCATAAAATGCCCAAGACCCTATGCTCTCGACATTCTTGGACATTTTTACGGTTGTAATCTTGTTACAGTTTTCAAATGCTCGATCTGCGATTACAGTCAAGGTATCTGGGAGCGTCACATTTGTGAGTTCGCGGCACCAATAAAATGCGCTATCGCCAAGCGAAGTCACGCCATCCTCAATAACTACAGATTTAATATCACTTTTCAGATCATTCCATGGAGCAGAACCATATTTAAAATCATCCATTGGTCCTGAACCAGATATAGTAAGAACACCGTCGGAATCCAGTTTCCAAGACAGATTTGCACCACAGGCGCCCTCATTGTCAGCAAAAGCAATTGTTTCGCACAGAACTACAGTAAAGACCAACAGGAGCACAACCAATTTCTTCATGGATACCAGTCTCCTCTCAAGTAATAATCACTAAATTATATATTTCTTCAACAATCCTGTTTTTCCTGCATAAAATTCTAAAAAAGTAACCCAATAATGACAAAAAGTGGTCAACCCAAAAGTCAACCGCCGTAAATCAGTCAGTTATAAGACACGGGGACAGGTACCCCGACTCATCTGCCACGGCAAATGAGTCACGGAACCTGTCCCCTTGACTCATTTTTACTTCTCCTCCAGGTATTTCAGCAGCTTTCTTTTTATCCGCTGCAATGCGTTGTCGATGGACTTCACGTGGCGGTGCATCTCATCGGCGATCTCCACATAGCTCTTGCCCTCCATG
>CAJOPP010000429.1 GCA_905236365.1 uncultured Lachnospiraceae bacterium | reverse complement strand
TTTTTTCAAACATCAGTTTCGCCAATGTCTGATTCACATGAAATTCCTTCTCAAATCGTTCAATCTCCTTCTTTGCCTTGTCCCGTTTTGCTTCTGATACATTTCCCTTCACGGCACGAATGAGAATATTCTTCGGAGAATGGGAAATATCAATAAACTCCAACAGCTGCGTCTTATAACCGCAATATTCCAGCACATTGGCACGAATCGCATCAGTCATCAATGCAGAAACTCTCTCTTTTACAATTCCGTATCTGGTAAAGAGTGATAAGTCATCACTCTGAATCTGTGCATTGATTTCATGCTGGCAGCACGGAACGGATAAAATGATTCCCGCATTCCATGTAATGGCATTGTAAAGAGCATAATCCGTTGCAGTATCACAGGCATGCAGCGTCACAACCATATCAACCGGTTTCTCTGTTTTATAGCCATTAATATCCCCTATTTCAAAATGCAGATTCTCATAATGGTATTTTCTTGCAGTTTCATTACACTTCTCAATGACTGCTTCTTTTAAATCCAGTCCCGTCATATGTACCCTATACCCTTTTACCTCCACGAGATAATAATAAAGAATAAAGGTAAGATAGGATTTCCCGCATCCAAAATCGATGATATGCATTTCCCTTTCCGGATAATCCTTCACCACATCTTCTACCAGTTCCAGAAACCGGTTGATCTGTTTATATTTATCATACATGGTACGAACTACTTTTCCGTCTTTTGTAAAAATCCCAAGATCAACTAACGGCGGAATGACCGTTCCCTCTTTTAATAAATAATTCTTCCTCCGATTATGGGCAGGCATGGCTGTTCCTTCCACAGAGATTCTTTTTCCATTTGCAGAATTATTCTCTTTATTAGGAGAAACAACATTTCCTGTTTCAGATAAAGAAGTCTTTTGTCCGTGCATCTTTGAAAGAAGTTTTCCTTTTCTGGTTACCTTATAGTCCCACTGACTCACAGCATCAAAAATATTCAATTGACTATATACCGATGGAAAAAGATCCAAAACCACATCGGCTAAAGTATCCTTCTCTACATTTTCATGAAATACCTGTTTTTCTGTAAATCGTTCAATCTGATAAACTGCTTTCCCTTTTAATGTGATCTGCTTGATCGCTGTCTTTTTATATAAATAAGATTTGTCGCTAAGATTGCTCAATACCACCTTCTCCGGTAGTTCTGCCAACACATCTGCAATCTGTTTTTGTTCGACAGTATCCAACATGATATTCTTCCCCCTTCAGGACGATTTATTAATTATTTTCTATCATTTTCCAATAAGAGACTGCTCCATATTCTGTTAACTGTTTATCTCCTAACACCGCTGCACAAATCTTATATTGTCCACTCGCTGTATCCTTTATGAATACCAGTGTTGTAGGCACATTTTTTGCACCAACTGTATAAGTACTGGAATCTTCCAGCGAAATACTTCCAGCACCAGCAATCGCAAGATAGGTTTTTCCTCCCTGTTCCTCTAATTCTGCATTTCCTATTGTCAGATAATTATTGATAACCGAACTGTATGTTTTGCCATTTTCTGTTGTCTGATCTAATAGCATTCTACTTTCCTGCTTCACATTGTTATCTGCTTTCAGAATATTTCCATATGTAGAAAACCCGTTATAAAGAAATACAAACATTGCAACAAAGGAAGCAAAATATCCTAATGTAACAAATGCACCGATTCCTGACGAACCGTGAATTACTTTATTGCGTCGCATAGGATAAAACGGACTCAGCAAAAACGCAAATACAAAAAGAGAAGCTCTTTTTTCATACAAAAAATACACCAGAAAAGCATCTATAATGGTATACAACACCATTATAGATGGAATACTCTTGATTTTTTCAATATTTTCATAAACCATTACAACATCCTGCTTGGTCAGCCATATGATACTACCGATCAAAGCGATATAGAGACAATATACAATAATACCGGATATTACAATAATCAAATCGTGCCCGTTTCCTCTTGCCTGGAGCTCGTCTGCCAGAACCGATTTTGATACCGGCAATGGTTCCATGTCTAATTTCATATTCCAGTCATCCGGCTGTCCATAATCGCCTGCCGGAGGATCCCATGGATTCCTCTCCGTTTCCCTCTCCCTTTCCAATGGTTTGTTTGGATTGTCATCAGCTAATTTCAATTCCATTTTCTTTTCCCCTTCTAATACAAATGTATCTATTCCCCTAAAATTTTCAACCGATTGTGCTTCCACAATCCTTCCCAACATTTGCATTTCCTTTCAGATTTATTTCACTTCTAAAGTGTACCGAATCTGAACGAAAATGACAAGCTTTTTTTACTACTCCATATTCATCTCCATTACAGCTCATCCTTCAGCTTCACTATTAGTTACAGTTCACTCGTTAGCCAGTAAACAATCACCGAGTGTGGTATATGTCTGAACAGTAACCACTATTACGCCACAAACCAAATTGCCCCACGTCTCTATTGACGAAAGTTTGAAACTGCGGTATATTTGAATTTATCCGATAACTGTTCAGCCCTGCTGAATAGTTACTTTATCTAGTATAACCCAACCAAATTATACTTGATAATAAAAGTTTGATTTAACAAACATTCACAAACAAATAATATATTTATATCATCAGAAGGGAATATTTATGTGGATAGCAGATAATTGGAAAGATTATGAAGTCATCGATACATCAAACGGAGAAAAATTGGAACGCTGGGGCAAATATATTCTGCTTCGCCCGGATCCTCAGGTTCTTTGGAATACACCAAAGAAGAATCCTGCCTGGAATAAGTTAAATGCACACTACCATCGTAGCAAGAAAGGCGGCGGAGAATGGGAATTTTTTAATCTGCCGGAACAATGGTCGATTCATTACAAAGAACTGACCTTTCATTTAAAACCCTTTAGTTTTAAGCATACCGGTCTTTTCCCTGAACAGGCTGCTAACTGGGACTGGTTTTCTGAATTGATCTTACAGGCCGGTCGGCCGGTCAAGGTATTGAATCTGTTCGCCTATACCGGCGGAGCCACCTGTGCTGCTGCAAAAGCCGGTGCTGCCGTCACCCATGTAGATGCTTCCAAAGGCATGGTTGGCTGGGCAAAGGAAAATGCACAGGCATCCGGACTTGCCGATGCTCCGATTCGCTGGATTGTTGACGACTGTGTCAAATTTGTCGAACGGGAAATCCGCCGTGGCAACCACTATGATGCCATCATTATGGATCCTCCTTCCTATGGTCGGGGACCAAAAGGGGAAATCTGGAAAATTGAAGAAAAGATTCATCCTTTTATCACTCTTTGCGAGCAACTGCTAAGTGACGATCCTCTATTCTTTTTGGTAAATTCCTACACCACCGGACTGGCACCTGCAGTTCTGAGTTATCTGATTTCCACTGAAGTTGTAGCAAAACATGGCGGTCACGTTGTGTCTGATGAAATCGGGCTTCCCGTTTCAGATAACGGGCTGGTACTTCCGTGCGGAGCAGCAGGCAGATGGCAGACTTAACGTAACAGTTCAGCCTTCAGCTTCATTGTTACGCATCGGGCATAGCTTCGCATTCCAATGTGCCCGATGCCGATACAATTTACGTTGTTGATACGCCGCCCGCAGCAAGTGCAGATGACTGACCTGTTACGGCTTAATCCATGAATATCACTCTGTCACAAAGAAGCATCCGATGTGACTGCTATAAGATGCTCTATGATCATTTTTTGTGCCTGTTCATCATAAAACAAATCAAAATATTCATGTCCCTTTTGACTCATTCGAGTCTCAAGGAACAACCCTTTCTCCTTACCCGCCTCTGACACCACTTTTGTCCGCCTGCCATTCACATACTGTTCACTTGCAAACCCTTCTGCCTCAATCCAGCGAAAAATCTCTGCTCCTGAAATCTTCTTGAACTGTTCAAGATCCACCAATGTATTGAGCTTCTCGGCAATCTCGGGTGCACGATATTTTTCTGCATACGGGAATTGTTCCGCCTGTTCGCTGCGGATTGCAAACGCTCTCTTCTCACCCCTGTTTCTTTTTCCACCGGTCATCGTTCCTGTCTGTTCTCCCGGTTCAACACCGGCCATTTCCATGTCTCCAAAATACAACTTCTCCTTTGTGTCATTGGTAAACTCACTGATTGCATTTATAAACTGCTGTCCGTATTTGGCATACTTATTTTCACCCACTCCGGATACTGCAAGCATATCTTCTTTTGTAAGCGGCACCAATGTACACATACTCACAAGTGTCTTATCATTAAACACAATATACGGTGGAACATTTTCTTTACGGGCAATCTCCATACGAAGTGTGCGAAGAATCTCAAACAATTCATACCCTCTCGGATTAAGATCCACAGAAGAAATGCCACGCTTACTTTTCCTTCTCTGCTCTTCCGATTGCGGTCTGTTCTTCGGAATCCGAAGAACCACTTTCTCCTCTCCATCCAAAAGAAGCTGTGCCCTCTTTGTCAGCCGCAGAAGACCATACTTATCCTCCGTCTGTCGAAGATATTCTTTTACCACCAACCATGAAATGATCTGCTTAATCTCCTTTTCATCAAGCTGTTTTAATGCACCATAGGTATTGTACCCCATACAGCCATATTCCTGTAACTTTCCACGTTTTGATTCTGCCAGAGTTCCTGCGATCACATTCACACCGTACCGTTCCTTTGCTTCCATTATGCAGAGAACAACCTGTTTCGCCTCCTCTGTCCGCTCAAGTTCCTCATATTCCATCAGACAGGTAGAACAATTTCCGCAAGGCTTACTTCCAGTCTCTCCAAAATACCGTAAGATATAACTTCGCAAACAATCACTTGTCACAGAGTAATTTGTCATAGTGCGAAGCCGCATGGAATCCCGCTCTCGGATGGCTTCGATATCCTCCCTGCTCATTTCAGAGTCAAACTCTTTGCTCTCCAACAGATAACGGTTGATCATCACATCCTGGGCAGAATAGAGCAGAATACATTCGGCAGGCTCTCCATCACGACCTGCTCTTCCCGCTTCCTGATAATAATTCTCCATACTCTGCGGCATATTATAATGAATCACATACCGGACATTGGATTTATCAATTCCCATTCCAAAGGCATTTGTCGCAACGATGACCGACTTTCTATCATAGATAAAATCATCCTGATTCTCTTTCCGCTCACTGTCACTGAGACCGGCATGGTATCTGGTCACACTCACTCCATTCGATTGCAGTTTTTCATATAACATATCCACATTTTTCCTTGTGGCACAGTAAATGATTCCACTGTCAGAAGGATGCTCCTCCAAATAGCGGAGGAGCTGATCCGTTTTCTTTCCGGATGTCTCCACTCCAAAATACAGATTTTGGCGGTCAAACCCTGTCACCAACACCTTCGGCTCCTGCAATCCCAACACACACAGGATATCATTTTTTACCTCTTCTGTTGCCGTTGCTGTAAATGCACTGACAATGGGGCGGATAGAAAGTTCTTTTATAAACTGCACAATTTTCAGATAACTCGGTCGAAAATCCTGTCCCCATTGCGAGATACAATGTGCTTCATCCACTGTTACCATCGAAATCTGTACCTGCTCCGAAAACCAGATAAACTCCCGGCTTTCAAGACGTTCGGGTGCAACATAGATAATCTTATACCTTCCCTGTGCTGCCAACTGTAATGCTCTTGAAATCTGATTTTCTGTCAGAGAACTATTGATATAGGCAGCATGAATGCCTGCCTCATTCAAAGACTTTACCTGATCCTGCATTAAGG
>CAJOPP010000428.1 GCA_905236365.1 uncultured Lachnospiraceae bacterium | reverse complement strand
CGGAGCTTGTACCCCGACTGAGTATAGCTTGTCATAACCCCCACCTTCGCTATCGCTTAGAGGTGGGAGATTTCTCCGACTGAGTTAAACTCGGTCTGATAGCCCCCCCCACTTCTAAGTTGTAGTGCAGGTAGCGTGCCAACAACGTAAATTGTATCAGTACGGGCACATTGGAATGAAAAACTGTGTCCAATTCCAAAGGCTGAAGTTAGTTACAGTTCACTCGGTGACGTCTGAACAGTAACCTGAAGTTACCAAGGACTGAAACAAAGTACGGTATCTTCTTGAAGTTTTATATCAAATTTGATATACTTTTAGGCATAAAAGCATTTGTAAAAGAGAAGAGCAAATGTATAGTTTGTTGAATGTACAGGGAGGATATCCTTTATGAGTAATAATGGATTAATGATGCAGTATTTTGAGTGGTATTTACCAGAGGATCATAGTTTGTGGAAACATGTTATGGAGGAGGCATCCAAGTTAAAGACACTTGGCGTGACTTCGTTGTGGCTTCCGCCGGCATATAAAGGTGCAGGTGGTGACAAAGATGTGGGATATGGTGTATATGACTTATATGACTTGGGCGAGTTTAATCAGAAGGGAAGTATTCCGACAAAGTACGGAACGAAGAAGGAATACATTGAGATGGTTAAAGCTGTTCAGAAAAAGGGAATTGATATTTATGCTGATATTGTACTCAATCATAAGATTGGAGCTGATGAGACCGAGAATATCCAGGCAGAAGAATTCAATGCAGAAAGCCGTAACCAGATGGTAGGAGATGAGAAAACAATTTGTGGCTGGACGAAGTTCACATTTCCGGGGAGAAAAGGTAAATATTCTGATTTTACATGGAATTGGACACATTTTGATGGTATTGATTGGGATGAGCAGACAACAAGGAATGCAATTTTTAAGTTTACAGGAAAAACATGGGAAGAAGCAGTAGATGATGAGAAAGGCAATTATGATTATCTGATGGGAGCTGATCTGGATATGGAGAATCATGAGGTGAAGGATGAGCTATACAAATGGGGGGCATGGTATCTGAAGATGACAGGAGTCCATGGCTTGCGTCTGGATGCGGTTAAACACATCGGTTATTATTTCTATAAAGATTGGATCCCGAGTATGAGAGAAATTAGCGGTATCGATTTATTCTGTGTAGGAGAATACTGGCATTGGGATGTAAATCATTTAGAACGGTATCTTACAAATGTGAACTATGAGATGTCATTGTTTGATGTACCATTACATATGCATTTTTATGATGCATCCAAAGCACATGGGGATTATAATATGGCAACCATTTTGAATGATACGTTGGTCAGCAGACATCCGATTCACGCGGTTACTTTTGTGGATAATCATGATACTCAGCCGGGACAGGCATTAGAGTCCTGGGTAGAGGATTGGTTCAAGCCGCATGCGTATGCAATTACATTGCTTCGAAAAGACGGATATCCGTGTGTGTTCTATGGAGATTATTATGGAATTCCACATGATCACATTGCTGCCAAGAAAACGGTTCTCAATAAGATGATGAAGCTTAGAAAACGGTTTGCTTATGGGGAACAACATGATTATTTTGATGATTACAATGTGGTAGGATGGACCAGAGAAGGGGATGAAGAACACCCGAATTCAGGAATAGCGGTTGTGATGTCGGATAGCACTGGTGGCAGCAAAAGAATGTATATTGGCAGACAGTATGCGGGAATGTTTTTTAAGGATGCGTTGGGAAATGCCAAGTATAACATTAAGATTGATGATGAAGGATGTGGAGAATTTTATGTAAATCGGGAGACGGTATCCATCTGGATCAGTGAAAATGCAAAATTATAACAATATTACTATAGTACTGCAAAGAATGAAAGAAATTAGGGAAAACCGGAGAGTATAACATGGGAAAGAGTGTCAGAACAAAAGCCGTTAGTGAATTGTTTGAAGCAATTCTTACATTAGAAAATGAAGAAGAATGTTTTGATTTTTTTGAAGATGTGTGTACGGTTAATGAATTATTATCTTTGGCACAGCGTTTTGAAGTGGCGAAGATGTTGAAGGAAGGGCATACATATATGGAAGTAGCAGAGCAGACAGGTGCGTCGACGGCTACAATATCCAGAGTCAATCGTTCACTGAATTACGGGAAAGATGGGTATGAATTGGTATTTACCCGTATGAAGACGAAAGCAGAAGAACCGGAATAATCTATTAAAAGAGGTTGCAGGATTTTGCAACCTCTTTTAATGCAAATAGGTATAT
>CAJOPP010000427.1 GCA_905236365.1 uncultured Lachnospiraceae bacterium | reverse complement strand
TTGCCTGCTTTCTCGAATAGCACAGGTCAAAAAGCCTCGACATAGCTAGCATGCTTCCAGGAGCAACATTTCTTTCAGTTTCAAAGCTGCTGCACTGAGAGGATGACTGGTATCCTCTACGAGACAGATTGAGCGGGTAGGAAGTTTCTCATAGAGAGGAATTTCGAATATTTCGTTTGTATCCGGATAGTCTTTTAACAGTACTTCCGGTACAAATCCAATCCCTAAGTCATGGGAGATGACAGGAATCAACTGATCGGAAGTGGCGACTTCGATCTCGGGATTTATGACCAGACCGTGTTGCAGGAAAAATTCTGTATGATAATCGTAGGTCAGAGTATCTCTGGCCAGACTGACAAAAGGATATTTTTGAAGACTGGACAAGTGATGTTTTTTCTCTGCAAGGGCAGAATATTTCTTGCTGCAGATTAAATGTTCGCAGTATTCCATAAGCTTTGTTTCTTTGAATGGTTTGCGAATCTTGGCAGGGCTTGTGATTACAGCAAAATCGGCCAGCCCGCTCTTGACAGACTGGGTTGCCTGTAAGGTGTGGTGGTTGAAAATATGAATGTTGATTTTGGGATATTCATTCCGAAAATCTTTTAAAATATCTAATAGAATGCCATGCAGGGCGGTCTCACTTGCACTGATAGTGACGGTTCCGCTTTCCAGACGGCTGGTACTGGAAAGCTCCAGCTCTGCAGTTTGCAGCTGCTTGTAGGCAACAGCGACATGACTGTATAATTTCTTGCCCTCCGGTGTCAGAGTCACACCACGGTTGGAACGGATAAACAGGGTGCATCCCAATTGTTTTTCCAGAATTTTGATGGAACGGGTTATGTTGGGCTGATTGTTCATTAAAATGGCGGCGGCCCGGGTAAAACTTTTATATTTGGCAACGTAATAAAAGATACGATAGTAGTCGTATGTTACTTCCATGGTTTGTTCCTCCTTAGGGATAGTCTGATGTTGTAATTGTCAGAAGACTGGTCTGGGTAAATATATATTTTTTGACAGCTTCTGTTTATATATTTGAAAGACTGAACTATATCAAAAACATATAATAAACATATTAAATATACATTTTACATCTAATGAAAAGTATTATAAACTTTCAAAGGAATAAAGTAAAGAAAAAGGAGGTGTTTTTTTGGGAGATTTGGCGAAAAAACTAATGGAAGAGTTGGAGTGCGAGACAGTCTTTACTATTCCGGTATTTGGTGGAATTGATATTTCGGAGTCGGTGGTTGTGACCTGGATCATTATGGCAGTCTTGATTCTTATATCGATTTGTTTGACCAGAAATTTGAAAATTGACCATATCAGCAAGCGGCAGGCAGTTGCGGAGTTGATTGTTACCAAATTGACGGGACTGGTAGAAGGAATTATTGGTCCGGAAGGTAAGGCATATGTTCCATATTTGACGACGGTTCTTGTGTATATTGGAATTGCAAATATCATTGGAATATTTGGTTTTAAATCTCCGACAAAGGACTTAACCGTTACGATTGCTTTGGCAGTAATGAGTATTGTTTTGGTGGAAGCTGCCGGAATCTATCATCATGGGGTAAAAAAATGGCTTCATAAATTTGTGGAACCGGTACTGATTGTAGCACCTATCAATATTTTGGAGGTTGTTACCAGACCATTGTCGCTTTGCATGCGTTTGTTTGGTAATGTGCTAGGTGCATTCGTTATCATGGAGTTGATCAAACTGGTTTGTCCAATGGTCGTACCGGGTGTGCTGAGTTTGTATTTTGATCTGTTTGATGGAATCTTACAGGCATATGTTTTTGTATTTCTGACCTCTCTGTATATCAGTGAGGCAATTGAGTAAAAAGATAAGTAAAATAAATGAATAGAAAAGGAGAATATATTATGAGTACATTAGTTGCAATTGGAGCAGGAATCGCAGTTTTAGGAGCACTTGGAGCAGGTATTAGTATTGGTATCGCAACCGGTAAGGCATCGGAAGCGATTGCGAGACAGCCGGAGGCAGAGGGTAAGATTACAAAGGCTCTGATTGTTGGTTGTGCGATGGCAGAGGCAACGGCAATTTACTGTTTTGTTATCGCATTGCTGATTATCTTGTTATTAAAATAGTAGGAAAGGCAGGTTGGTAAAATGCTCCATATAGATGGTTGGAATCTGGCAATTACCATTGTAAATCTTCTGGTGCTGTTTGTTGCCATGCGAATCTTTCTGTTTAAACCGGTACAGCGGATTATAGAAGCTAGACAGGAGGAAGCGGATAAGCAGTTTAAGGAAGCTGCTGAACGCCAGTCTCAGGCGGATGAATTGAAGGCACAGTATGAACAGTCTCTTGAAGATGCAGAGAAAGAAAAAAGAACAATTATAAAAGAGGCAAGAAAATCAGCGGATGACGAGTACCAGCGTATTCTGAAAAATGCGGAAAAGACAGCAACTCAGATTAAGCAGGATGCTACGACAGAGGCTGAAAATCGGCGAAATCAGATCATTAAGATGGTTGAAAAGGAAATCACAGAAATGGTTGTAAATGCCACAGAAAAAATGGTTGGAGAAAAAAGCGGAGCGGAAGCAGATCGAGCGCTCTATGGTAAATTTTTAGATAAAGCAGGTGATGAATCGTGATTCAGGCAGCAGTTGATTATGCGTCAGACTTATATAAGGCAGAGGCTTCTAAAGAATATCTGACTCAGGTAAAAGGTATTTTGGAGGCAGTGCCGCAGATCCGTATGGAATTTGAAGATCCGACGGTACCGCTTGAGAAAAAGCACGTTGTCATCGAGCGGGTATTTCCGAAGGAAATTCGTAATTTTTTAAAGCTGTTGTGTGACAATGGCGACTTTCAGTTGTTTGATGAGATTGCTGAGGCTCTCAATGGCATGGGAAAAGAACATTCCGTAGTGGAAAGCCGGGCACAGCTCATCTATGTAACTCCGCCTACGGAGGAACAGTTAGAAGGAATCCGCAGATTTTTGGGAAAAGAATTTCATAATCCGGATATTGAGATAGAATGTGTACAGGATACTTCTATTAAGGGTGGTTTCATTTTAAGAGTAGGTGCAAAGGAGTATGATTGGAGTGAAAAGGGGAGAATTGCACAGTTAGAGAGCCGGATCGCAAAGGCGATTGACTCTAATGTTACGTTTTCTGCAAGTGAAGAGGGGATTCTCTCCATTTTAAAAGCAAGTATTGATGATTTTGAATTAGAAGCTAAGAACAAGGAAATTGGTATTGTCAACTGGGTAGGTGACGGAATTGCCAATGTAGACGGTATTGACCATGCTTTTTACGGTGAGATTGTTATATTCGACAGTGGTGTAAAGGGAATGGTACAGGATGTGAGATGGGATGAGATTGGTGTCATCCTCTTCGGTAGAGATACAGAAATTCATGAGGGCAGCAGGGTTGTCCGTACCGGTAAAATGGCAGGTGTCCCGGTCGGTGAGGCATTTCAGGGAAGAATTGTGGATGCGCTGGGAAGTCCGTTGGATGGAAAAGGAGAGATTGATGCAGACGGATTCCGTCCGGTAGAGTGTCAGGCACCAAGTATCGTAGATCGTAAATCGGTATCGGTACCGATGGAAACAGGTCTGTTATCGATTGATTCCATGTTCCCGATTGGCCGGGGTCAGCGTGAGTTGATCATTGGAGACCGCCAGACCGGTAAAACATCAATTGCCTTAGATACCATCATTAACCAGAAGGGAAAAGATGTGGTTTGTGTCTATGTGGCAATCGGTCAGAAAGCGTCTACGATTGCAAAATTAGTTAATACATTACAGAAAAATGATGCAATGGATTATACGATCATCGTATCGGCAACGGCATCTGATCCGGCACCGTTGCAGTATATTGCACCATATTCCGGTACTGCATTGGCAGAGTATTTTATGTATCAGGGAAAAGATGTTTTGATCATATATGATGATCTGTCGAAGCATGCAGTGGCGTACAGAGCAATTTCTCTGTTGTTGGAACGCTCACCGGGACGAGAGGCGTATCCTGGAGATGTATTTTATCTGCATTCCAGATTGTTAGAGCGTTCTTCCAGACTGAGTTCGAAGGCAGGCGGCGGCTCAATTACTGCCTTGCCAATCATAGAGACGCAGGCAGGTGATTTATCTGCTTATATTCCGACGAATGTAATATCCATTACTGATGGTCAGATCTTCCTGGAGAGTGAATTGTTCTTTGCAGGCCAGCGTCCGGCTGTCAATGTGGGACTTTCTGTATCCCGCGTAGGTGGTGCAGCACAAACGAAAGCCATGAAGAAGGCAGCGGGAAGTGTTCGTATTGATCTGGCACAGTATAGGGAGATGGAAGTATTTACACAGTTTTCTTCTGATCTGGATGAAAATACAAAGAGGCAGCTGGAACATGGAAGGGCATTGATGGAATTGTTAAAACAGCCGCTTGGTCATCCGTTTAGCATGGCAGAGCAGGTTATTATATTAGTGTGTGCAAATGCAAATATATTCAGCGATGTAGATGCGGATGCAATAGGACAATTCCGGTCGGAGTTATTAAAAGATTTTGCCGCTAATCATGCGGATATCATCGGTCAACTGGAATCCTCTAAGGATTTGACAGATGATGTGAAAGAAGCGATTATTGAGGCAGCAACAAAATTCAAGAATAAAGAATGATCCTGATCTGCAGGAACACTTTGTAAAAGATTTCCGAAGAGATGCAGTGGTCTTGCAGACAGTGAAAGAATAGAGAGTGATAGTTATGGCGAATACGAAGGAAATTCAAAACAGAATAAAGAGTATTCAGGATACAATGAAAATCACCAAAGCAATGTATATGATGTCCTCCATGAAGCTTCGAAAAGCAAAACAGAAGCTTCAAGACACAGAAGCATATTTTTATGGACTGCAGGAGCAGATTTCCGGTATTTTGACACATTTTCCGGATATGCAGCATTTGTACTTTGATAACAGAGACAGTGACCAGGCTGAAATTGTGAAGAGGAAGGCATTTATTATAATAACCGGTGATAAGGGTATGGCTGGTGCGTATAACCATAATATTTTAAAAGAGGCACAGAGCTTAAGCGATGAAGCAGAGGATAAGAAATTATATATAGTAGGAGAACTTGGCAGACAGTATTTTATTAGTCAGGGATACCCGGTGGAGGAGTCATTTCGGTTTTCTGCAAATAATCCATCCATGCACCGTGCCAGAGTAATGACAGAACGTATTGTGGAATTGTATAAACAAGAGAAGATCGATGAGGTATATGTAGTTTACACCCGAATGGTAAACAGTATGAAATCGGAAGTGGAGGTTGAACGGTTACTTCCTCTTAGAACCCATGAATTTATCAAACAGGAGATGCTTGAAAATTATGAGAAGAGAGAGGGAAAATATGAAAAAGAAGATCTTGAACGGGTCGATGACTGGTTTTTGATTTATCCCTCTCCAAAGGCCGTTTTGGAAAAAATAGTTTACAACTATGTAACCGGTTTTTTGTATGGTGCTCTGGTAGAGGCATCAGCGAGTGAGGAGAATGCCAGAATGCTGGCGATGCAGTCTGCTACCGATAATGCACAGGAGATGCTTTTGGAATTATCGATGGAGTATAACCGGGTCAGACAGGCTGCGATTACACAGGAGATTACAGAAGTGGTTGGCGGAGCGAAAGCGCTTAGAAAGAAAAAGAAGAAACAAGTGAGGTGAAATTCACGTGGTAGAACAGAAAGGTAAGATTGTACAGGTGTCCGGACCGGTTGTGGATGTGGAATTTGACAGTAACAGGCTGCCGGCAATTAAAGATGCCCTGTATGTGATAAATAACGGAAAAAAATGTGTGATGGAAGTATCACAGCATATCGGTCATAATGTAGTCCGTTGTATTATGCTGGCAGCCAGTGAAGGTCTTTGCCGGGATATGGAAGTTATTGCGACCGGATCCGGTATTGAAGTTCCGGTGGGCGAGCAGACGCTTGGCAGATTATTTAATGTGCTGGGAGAGACACTGGATGACGGAGAGAGCCTGGATAAAGGTGAAAAATGGTGTATTCACAGAGAACCGCCATCTTTTGCAGACCAGAGTCCTGTAGTAGAGATGTTGGAAACAGGTATTAAAGTCATTGATTTACTGGCTCCTTATGCAAAGGGCGGTAAGATTGGTTTGTTTGGAGGTGCCGGTGTTGGTAAGACAGTATTGATCCAGGAGCTGATTCACAATGTGGCAACAGAGAGTGGTGGATATTCTATTTTTACCGGAGTTGGAGAGCGCTCCAGAGAAGGAAATGATCTTTGGACAGAGATGACAGAATCCGGTGTTTTGGAAAAGACGGCTTTGGTATTTGGTCAGATGAATGAACCGCCGGGAGCCCGTATGCGTGTGGCGGAAACGGGGCTTACAATGGCAGAATATTTTCGTGATGTCATGAATCAGGATGTGTTATTATTTATTGATAATATCTTCCGTTTTGTGCAGGCCGGTTCTGAGGTATCCGCATTGCTTGGACGTATGCCTTCCGCAGTTGGCTATCAGCCGACATTGGCAAATGATCTGGGTGAATTGCAGGAGCGTATTGCTTCGACGAAGAATGGTTCTGTTACATCTGTGCAGGCAGTCTATGTGCCGGCGGATGATCTGACCGATCCGGCTCCGGCAACAACCTTCTCTCATTTGGATGCGACGACAGTGCTTTCAAGAAAGATTGTGGAACAGGGAATATATCCGGCAGTGGATCCGTTAGAGTCTACATCAAGAATCCTGGAACCGGATGTAGTGGGAGAAGAACACTATAATGTTGCGAGACAGGTGCAGGAGATTTTACAGAAATACAAGGAATTACAGGATATCATTGCAATCCTTGGTATGGAAGAGCTTTCCGATGAGGATAAAGTGACGGTATTTCGTGCCAGAAAGGTACAGCGTTTCCTTTCCCAGCCATTCCATGTGGCGGAGAACTTTACGGGTGTAAAAGGACAGTTTGTGCCAATTGAAAAGACCATCGAAGGGTTCAAAGCAATCTTAGCGGGTGAGATGGATGATTATCCGGAAAGTGCATTCTTTAATGTTGGAACAATTGAGGATGTGAAGGAAAAGGCTGCGAAGATGACGCAATGATAAGCGAGGTGGTAGTGTGAGTAGTACATTTTCATTAAAGATCATTGCCTGTGACCGCGTGTTTTATGAGGGCGAAAGCAAGATGCTGGTGTTTCCCGGATATGATGGAGAGATGGCGATCATGGCGCATCATGAAGCGATGACCAGCACTGTTGAGATTGGTGAGATTCGCTATCAGCTTCCGGATGATACCTGGCAGGTGGCAATCGTATCGGATGGCCTGTTGCAGGTGGAACAGAACCAGGTGAATATTATCGTATATTCAGCAGAGAAGCCGGAGGAGATTGACGCCTTTCGTGCGGAAGCAGCACTTGCCAGAGCGAAAGAGCAGATGCAGCAAAAGCAGAGTTTGAATGAATACCGTATTTCCCAGGCATCTCTTGCCCGGGCTATGGCAAGACTGCGCAGTGTAAATAAATCTCATTTATACTGAGAGTGATTACAAGAAGAAAGAAGCATTTTGGTTTGGAAAAATGATGTGGTTTGTAACAGTTCGTCCTTTAGCCGCCTGCATTTGCTGCGGGCAGCGTGCCGATAACGTAAATTGTACCGGCAGTGGGCATATTGGAATGTAGGGAAGTGTCCACTGCGTAACAGTGAAGCAAAGGCTGAACAGTTACATGATAAGTTTATAATGATTAAGACAAATGTCAGCAGATAAGAACAGATTATTTGCTGACATTTTTATATATAGTAGAGAAAATGTTTTATAGATAGTATAAATGGTCAGCATATGTGATTGGTATGAGGTGAAAATATACAAAGGATTTTGTTAAAATCGTCATATTGTCAGTT
>CAJOPP010000426.1 GCA_905236365.1 uncultured Lachnospiraceae bacterium | reverse complement strand
GATGGAACGAACAAAAAAAAGACGATCAAAATTAAGGTAAAATAAGATAAATAATAGAGGAGGAAAAAGAAGAATGAGACATGCAATGAAACGTTGGATATGGAGTGCATTTGTGGTTGCAGGTTTGCTCTGCCTGAAAAATGACGTGCTTCCTGTGGAGTGCAGTAGGGTATATGCAGCAGAGATTGAGGAGCAAGGAGGCAATGGAACCGGCGAGCAGGGAAGCAATGGTTTCGGAGAAAAGGATTCTACATATCCTACTTGGGATGATATGATAGACATGTCCCAGAGCACAGTATCCCAAAAAACTGCTGTGTCGGGAGACACGATTACATGGAGGTTGAAATTTAAAGATGAATTAAGTAATCAGAAAGGATATGAGGTATGTTTGGAGTATCCGGGTGGTTATACAGAAAGTCTTTCGGCTTTGATCAAAGAAGATAATTGTCTGGAGGTATCTTATCAAGTACCTGATGTTGCACAGAGTGGAACCTATCGTATTACAGAAATTGGGATGGGAGAATATGTGGATCAGTTAAGAAGAGTTCATAATATTACCCAGAGAATATACAATTCATCGAAAACTCCTTATGATATGCAATGGGAGAACGATCATAAATATAGCGATTTGGATGTACAGGTTACGCCATCAAAAGAAGATAATACACTGCCTGTAATTGATGAGGATAATGTGAAGATAATCAGAGAGGATGGAAAGCTTTTTGTTCAGGTGCCAATAACTGAAGAGAACAGTGTTGAGATGAGGATGAGGTATTGTTATTATGATGAACAGCAAAAGAAATGGAAAGAAATAAGTATACGACCTTCTAGTTGGAAAAAAGATCCCGGTGTTCTTTCTTGCATGCTGACATCTTCCGTAAAAGAATCGTTTACCGAAGAGATGGCAATAAGAGGAATAGATGTGAACAGCACTTTGGCAATTGCCGAGATTATCGTGACTGATGAAGCAAAAAATGAAGTATCTGTCAGCTTTTTGCCGGAAAATGAAGAAAATAATCCGGGAACTGTTCGGGAGAATCTGAGATTTGCACTTAGTGAATTAGAATATATTCCTCAAGTTGATGTTGAAAAGATACATGTCGGCTGGGGTAATACCGGATGCACGATATTTACTCCGATAACAAAGAAAGACGGTATAGAAAAGGTTACATTCTGGTATGGCTATTATGATGAACAGCAGAAAAAATGGGTGGATTTAAAAACAGGAGGTATTGCATCTCCTAATTGGCTGTACTTATCGGAAGAGGATACATTAGAACTTATGCTTGGTTCCGATCACTCACGTATAGAAAAAACGGCGGGGGTGCCGGAGGACTGCATTTGTGCTGTTGTGAAGCTCACAGTGACGGATTCGGAAGGGAATGAGAATACGATAAACTTTTTGCCGAAAGAAGAGGAAAACAATCTGGAAGCGATACCAAAACGCCTGTGGTTTATAGGGAAGGATGTCACAGAGGGGGATTGGACTTATCAAATTGTGGAATACGGAAGTACGGTGGCGATTACCGGTTATTCCGGATCGGATAATGTAGTGGAGATTCCGAAGACATTACAAGGAATGGACGTAATCGCAATTGGTAACAAGGTATTTTCAGAGAGTGATATTACAGAAATCATAATTCCGCAAGGGGTGACTCATGTTGGTAATCAAGCATTTGCTAACTGCATCAATCTTAAGAGCATCACGCTTCCGGACAGTGTGACAACCATACAGGGTACTGCATTTATGGGATGTAGTGGTTTGACAAGTATCACGCTTCCGGACGGTTTGACAACCATAGAATATAGTACATTTAAGGATTGTAATAATTTGACAAGTGTCACGCTTCCGGACGGTTTGACAACCATAGAATTTAGTGCATTTGAAGGATGTAGTAGTTTGACAAGTGTCACGCTTCCAGACGGTGTGACGACCATAGGAAATAGTGCATTTATGGGATGTAGTAGTTTGACAAGTATTACGATTCCTCACAGTGTAACAGAAATCGGAGATTATACATTTGGGGGATGTAGTGCGATACTGAATGTAGAAGAGAATTCGTATGCACAGGAATATGCAAGGAGCAATTACTTTGAATATCAGATTGTTGATATCTCTTCTGGGAAAGAGAATCAGGATTCTTCAGAAACGAATGATACGTCAACAGAAAATTCATCGAATCCTTCAGCGTCAATTGAGCCTGAAGATAAAAAAACATCTACAGGTACAGTGGATGCAGGAAATAGCAAAGACAGTACAAATAGCAGTAATATGACCAATAATGAGACAAATAATACAACGAATGGTGACAATACGACAGGAAGTGTTACCGGTAGCAATACTGGCAGTACACAGGAAACGGTGACAACACCGAGTGCTACAGTAGCCAAAGTAACATCCTTAAAGGTTAAGAATAAAAAATCCAAGAAAGTTACTGTGTCGTTTAAGAAGATCAAAGATGCTAAATATCAGGTTCAGTATAGCACAGATAAGAAGTTCAAGAAAGATAATAAGATAAAGACAGTTTCAAAGAATAGTGTAACTATTTCT
>CAJOPP010000425.1 GCA_905236365.1 uncultured Lachnospiraceae bacterium | reverse complement strand
GTAATCAATGCACCTAAGTTGATCTCTTGTCCTTTGATGAGTGGGATAACAAAACCGTTTACTTCCGGATTGCCGATGCATCCAATTAAAGGATTGATGACATTTTCTGTTAAAGCGGTGATGATATCCCCAAAAGCGGCACCGATAATAACACCGACTGCCATGTCCATAACATTTCCTTTCAAGGCAAAAGCCTTGAACTCTTCTAAAAATTTCTTCATGTGCATTACTCCTTATCTTATTATATAGTAGTATAGTAACTATTCAGATAGCATTTCGCATATACAGCGAGATGCGTTTCAAAAGCCTCAACGTAGCCTGTTTAACCATCAGAATTTAAAAGTCTCTTTGAGCGGTGCCCAAAGCTGATCTTTATCACTTAAATTAAGGGGAGTTCCGTCTTCTAACTGATATCCGTTGGAAGAAGCGGTGCCGTTGTATTCACCGGTAAGCTCTGGCCATTCAATTCCGATTTCAGGATCGTTCCATGCAAGACCGCCCTCGTCTCCCGGATGATAGAAGTCTGTACACTTATAGCAGAATTCTGCAACATCGGTAAGTACTAAAAATCCATGTGCAAACCCTTCTGAAATATAGAATTGTTTCTTGTTTTCCTCGGATAATTCCACACCGTACCATTGTCCATAAGTAGGACTTTCACTTCTAAGATCCACTGCCACATCAAATACGGTTCCTTTAATTGCACGTACCAGTTTTCCTTGCGGAAACTCTTTCTGAAAATGCAATCCGCGAAGAACGCCTTTTGTAGAACAAGACTGATTATCCTGTACAAATTTCATGTTGAGTCCTGCATCCTCCATATCTTTTTGGTTATAGGTTTCCATAAAATATCCTCTGGAATCTCCATGTACTGTAGGTTCTATAATATAAAGTCCTTCAATCGGACATTTTGTTACTTTAATTTGTCCCATGATATTACTACTCCTTCTAGAATTAGATTTTGCTTATGTTGTATTACGATATTTGTATTTGTTCTGCGTCCGGTATTCTATTTGAATTTTCAACAAATACCGTTGTGATATGCTCGGTATTCTGTTTCAATTTCTGTATATACCGTTGTAATATGTTCGGTATTATATTTCGATTTCCTGCAAATACCGTTTTAATGCATCTTGCCATGTTGGAAGCGGCTCGAATCCATTAGCAGGCAGCTTACTTTTATCCAATCTGCTGTTGAATGGGCGGGCTGCTTTGGAAACTCCATATTCTTCGGTTGTAACCGGAAGTACGGTAACGCAATCTTCGCCATATTCAGGATGCCCCAGTTCTACTGCCTGACGGAAGATTTCTTTGGTGAAATCATACCAACTGATATAACCGCCTTCATTAGTTACATGATAATAGCCATACTTGTCTGTCTGAATCATATCGACCAAAAGTCTTGCCAGATCATAGGTATAGGTCGGAGTACCAATCTGATCATTTACGACCTTGAGTTGATTATGACTTTTCCCTGCATTTAATATTGTCTTGATAAAATTGTTTCCGTTGGTACCAAATACCCATGCAATGCGGACAATAAAATATTTGTCCAAATTGTTGATAACGGCCTGCTCACCGGCTAGTTTGGTACTGCCATATACATTTAAAGGCTTAAAGTCATTGCAGTCAGGCTCCCATGGTTTGGTTCCCTGACCATCAAATACATAATCAGTAGAGATGTACATCATTGGTATATTCAATTGGGAACATACTTTGGCAATGTTTTTGGTACCACCAAAGTTAATGCCCCGCACTTTATATTGATTTTCTTCTTCCTCGGCAGCGTCAACGGCTGTCCAGGCAGCACAGTGAATAACGGCATCCGGTTGTTCAAAAATGATGCGTGCCTCTACTGCTTCTGCATCAGTGAGATCAATTGGTAAATATGGCATTGTGGTCACTGCAGAACCATCATCTGCCCCGCTATAAGTATCTGCGATATCGCTGCCGATACCGTCGATCCCCCGTTTTGCCAATTCGTTCATAACATCGTGACCTAACTGTCCGGCCACGCCGGTAACTAATACTTTCATATTCTTACGTCCATTTCTATTATATTTTTGCGAACACTGACTGTTGCAGTTGTCCTGCGGACAACATGTTTGCGAAGGTGGAAAGAACTGTCGCAAGGGTCAAACCACTCGTGGTGACTGTGAAGTCTGCTTATCTGTCACCGTACATTTTCTCGTAATAATTCTGATATTCACCGGAAATGATTGTTTCCCACCATTCCTTATTGTCGAGGTACCATTGAATAGTTTTCTTGATTCCATCTGCAAATTTGGTTTCAGGCAGCCAGCCAAGTTCGTTGTGAATCTTGGTCGGATCGATGGCATAACGCATGTCATGTCCTTTTCGGTCTGTTACATAAGTAATCAGACTTTCCGGTTTGTTCAGCTCTTTACAGATAATCTTAACAATATCAATGTTCTTCATCTCATTGTGACCACCGATGTTATAAACCTCACCGACACGTCCGTTGTGAATGATCAAATCGATGGCTTTACAGTGATCTTCTACATACAGCCAGTCACGAACATTTTCTCCTTTGCCGTATACCGGAAGTGGTTTGTCGTTCAATGCATTTGCGATCATCAGTGGAATCAGCTTCTCCGGGAAATGATATGGTCCGTAGTTGTTGGAACAACGGCTGATGGTAACAGGAAGTCCATAAGTTCTGTGGTAAGCAAGTACCAGTAAATCAGCACCGGCTTTGGAGGAACTGTATGGACTACTGGTATGGATTGGGGTTTCTTCGGTAAAGAATAAATCCGGTCTGTCCAATGGAAGATCTCCATAGACTTCATCCGTGGATACCTGATGATAACGGGTAATACCATATTTTCTACATGCATCCATCAGGACAGCAGTTCCCTTGATATTGGTGTCTAAAAATACTTCCGGATTCTCGATGGAACGATCTACATGACTCTCTGCTGCGAAATTCACAACGATGTCCGGATGCTCCTCTTCAAATAATTTGTAGACTGCATCACGGTCTGTAATGCTTTCTTTTACAAAACGGAAATTAGGATTGTCCATAACCGGTGCAAGGGTTGATAAATTTCCTGCATAGGTCAGGCAGTCAAGGCATACAATCCGGTAATCCGGGTATTTGTTCAACATGTGAAATACAAAGTTACTTCCGATAAATCCGGCACCGCCGGTTACAATAATTGTCATAATTTTTTCTCCTTTTTTAATGACTTCGTATAATAAAATATGGTTCCGGTTGGGAACTGTGATACAGTGAAAATCAGGCAGCAATGATGAGTGATCGATACTTGTATTTTCATTTAAGCAGACTCACAATGCAGCCATCTATGCAGTTAATGCAACACATCAAGATATTTGCCGTCCAAAACATCTTTTAAATATTGACCATATTGATTCTTTTTTAGCAGCTCATAGACCTTGAGAACATCCTCCTTGGTGATCCAGCCGTTCAGATAAGCGATTTCCTCTAAGCAGGCAATCTTGCGGTGTTGATGGTCTTCCATGGTTTTTACAAAATTGGTAGCCTCTACAAGACTCTCATGGGTTCCGGTATCTAACCAGGTAAATCCCTGTCCTAAAAGTTCCACATTGAGGTTGCCGTTTTCCAGATAAATGCGGTTTAAGTCGGTGATCTCTAATTCACCTCGGGCACTAGGTTTTAAATTCTTTGCGTATTCCACGACTTTGTTGTCGTAGAAGTAAAGACCGGTGACACAATAGTTGCTCTTCGGCTGTGTCGGTTTCTCTTCAATAGAAACAGCTTTGCCGTCTGAATTGAATTCTACGATACCAAATCGTTCCGGGTCGTCAACGTAGTAGCCAAATACAGTTGCACCCTGACCGTTTTCCGCATTATTTACAGCGGCTTTCAAACGCTTCTTCAGGCCATGACCGGAAAAGATATTATCGCCCAGTACCATGGCAACGGTGTCGTTGCCGATGAACTGTTCACCGATAATAAATGCCTGTGCTAATCCGTCCGGACTTGGCTGGACTTCATAAGACAGGGTTACGCCAAACTGGTGTCCATCGCCGAGAAGTTCTTTGAAACGCGGAGTATCCTGTGGGGTCGAGATGATCAGAATATCCCGGATGCCGGCATTCATCAGAACGGACATCGGATAATAGATCATCGGTTTGTCATAGATTGGCAATAACTGTTTTGAAGTTACCATGGTCAGTGGATACAGACGGGTGCCTGAACCACCGGCTAGAATAATTCCTTTCATGATATAGTTCCTCCTTTTTATAGATTTTATATTAGTATGTTCCAATTCATTGCTGATATGATTTAGAATCAGAGTTGGACATTGCTGATATTTTGAATTATAAAAGGTGACGTAACGTCACCTGCAAGCATTTTTTTATTTTTTATGTGCAATAGAGATTTTATAGTGATAATAGGCGGGATACTGCTGAAAAAGTGTATGGAAACAGTATACGGATATCTTATTTTCTACATAAAAAGATACCCGCCTGTTTGGTGATGGAAAATCCTTTTTTAGTCTTTTTTTCAACATAGGTTCGAAAATCTTTGTAACGGTCTAAAATGTATTGATTCTGGTTGCCATGGCAGGAGAGAATATATTCAATTAGCGGTTCTGCCTGGTCAACGATCAGTCGATCATCATAAATCTGCATTTGTATTGATGAAAAATAAGGTGCTAACAGAGAAGAACCATTTTCCAGACCAAAGCGTTCGTATAATTTGTCAGCGGACAGCGTGATCAGGTTATGAAAGTTCTGTACCAGGTCGGTAATCTCTTTCATGTGGGCTGCACCGTAAGTACTACAGATAAAAATTCCGTTTGGCTTCAAGATGCGTCGTACTTCCTTGAGAACGGAGGACAGATCGTTGCAGTAAAAGAGCACATGGTTTGCGATGACTAAGTCAAAACGGTTCTCCTCGTATGGAATCTGATGGCAGTCGAAAGCATTAAATGAGAATCGGGAAGTGCCGGGTTGCACCTGCGTTATACCTATGTTCGCAGACTCTTTTCCTGCGTCTGAAGGTAGGCTGCTGAAGGACGGCTGGGACCTGAATTCAAGGGATTCGATTTCCCGCCTGGTATCCCGTAACATGCCCTCTGAAATGTCATTTAATATAATATGGATATTCTGTGGCAGACAGGAATAATTTTCTTTCCAAAGAGAGCCATTTCCACAGCCGAGCTCCAGGATATCCATCCCTTCTGTAATATGACACTGTTCGTAGACCCAGGGAAACCATCCTTTTGGATTGGTTGAAAATAAATTGTGGAGACGAATCCGGGCAGAGATATTGGATGCATTCTGGTATTGGCTTTTCAGGCTGTTCTCCATATTGGTCAGATGAATCAGATTTAACATCTGACTCCAGTTGATGTCCTGCTCATTTTCAATGGCTTCTGTGGTGTCCTGGATTGCTTTTGCTACCAGCTGCATCTGTTCAATCCGGTCCTGGACCAGCTTGAGTTGGAGATTCAGGGAATTTTTGAGCATGTGATAATCAGGATCGCCAACCGTCATGTTTCGGATATCTTCTAGTGAAAACCCAAGGTATTTTAACAAAAGAATCTGTTGTAATCTGGCAAAATCTGCCTCCGAATAAAATCGGGCACCGGATTCATTCACATAGGAAGGTTTTAAGATATTCTGTTTGTCATAAAAACGAATGGTCCGGACAGAAATGTGTGCCATTTTGGCAAATTCGCCGGAAGTGTAATAGCCTGGAATTTTCATGGAAACATCCTTTCTTTTTGTGATTGCTGTTATCTTGGGTATATCCTTTTTCTTTGTGATTGTTGTTGTCTCAAGTAGTATATCATTTTCTTTTTTGTTGTGCAATGAATGTTGGTGTTATTGCGGTGCTGCTGTGCACAGTTGGTTACAGCCATCCCTGTGTCCGGCACCACTGAACTGTAACCGTAGTTGTTTTACCTGGAGGCAGAGGCGGCTGTAAACTATTTTTACGGAAGATGTGCTTCCGATTCCTTCAAACGTAATCATACTGATTATGTACGCTTTTTGAAAGCATTTATTCCCTAAGTGTCGACGTTCTCAGAGGGCTTTTCTTCGAGTTCTGTTTACTGTTACCGAATAGAAGATTTATGATGATGTTGGAACGGAAGACTAATGATAGTGTGAAATAGTAAACTTATAATAGTGTAGGACGGAATATTTATGATGGTGTTGGAGAGAAAGATTTATGATAGTCTTGGGACGGGAAGATTTTTGTTTAAGTTTTTTGAGGAAAATGATATACTTATAGAAACTATGAGCAGATACAAAATGAAACAGAAAAGGAATACAATATGGTCTTAGAAAAAAATCAGGAATACGAAATTACAATAGAGGATTTAGGAAATGAAGGTGAGGGAATCGGTCATATCAATGGCATAGCTGTTTTTGTGAAGGATGCAGTTGTCGGTGATGTGGCAAGGATTAAGATTATCAAGGTAAAGAAACATTATGCCTATGGACGGCTGATGGAAATCCTGACACCTTCTGTATCACGGGTAGAACCAATCTGTTCCATGGCAAGAAAGTGTGGAGGTTGCAGTATCATGCAGTTGGATTATGGCAGGCAGCTGGCCTGGAAACAGGACAAGGTCATGAACTGCCTGAAACGAATTGGGGGAATTGCGGACGTGGAGCAGTTGATGGAGCCGATTATCGGTATGGAAGATGTTGGGGAAGAGAAATTTCCGGCCATCCGCTATCGGAATAAGGCACAATTTCCGGTACAGCGAGGAAAGGATGGAAAGATTGCAATTGGCTTTTACGCAGGGAGAACCCATTCTGTTATGGATACAGATGTTTGTTATCTTCAAGATAAGGTGAATGATGATATTATAAGAAGGTTTCGGGCATTTTTGGAAACATATCAGGTGGAACCTTATGATGAGACCACTCATACCGGGCTTGTGCGTCATATTTTAACCCGGGTTGGAAGAAAGACCGGTGAGGTCATGATCTGTCTGATCTTAAACGGTACGGAACTGATTGGAAAAACAGGTGGTCAGGGTTATTGCAATGTGGAACAGGAGTTTGTCCGGTGCATGCAGAACGTTCAGGGGATTACAAGTATATCCATTAATGTGAACAGGGAAAAGACAAATAAGATTTTAGGAGATAGCTGTCGTACCATTTGGGGCAGTGATACGATTACGGATTATATTGGAAATGTAAAATATCAGATCAGCCCGTTGTCTTTCTATCAGGTGAATCCGGAACAGACAGAAAAGCTGTACGGGAAAGCATTGGAATATGCAGACCTGCATGGGGATGAGATGGTGTGGGATCTGTATTGTGGGATAGGAACCATTTCATTATTTCTTGCACAGAAGGCAAAACGGGTCTGTGGGGTGGAGATCATTCCGGCAGCGATTGAAGATGCACGAAAGAATGCACAGATGAACGGCATGACGAATGTGGAGTTCTTCGTGGGAAAGGCAGAGGAAGTTCTGCCTGAGCAGTATGCCCAAACAGGGGAACGGGCAGATGTGATCGTTGTAGATCCGCCAAGAAAAGGCTGCGATGAGGTGGCGATTCAGACGATGATCAAAATGGCACCTGAGAAGATTGTCTATGTGAGCTGTGACCCGGCAACGCTGGCGCGGGATGTGAAGGTGCTGGTGGCAGCGGGATATGAGGTGAAGAAGGTATGTGCGGTGGATCAGTTCGGGCATTCCGGACATGTGGAG
>CAJOPP010000424.1 GCA_905236365.1 uncultured Lachnospiraceae bacterium | reverse complement strand
CACAGCCTGAATTTGTTTCAATGCTATATTGTATGTGCAACTTGACGAATATACTTTGTGAAGCATAGTTTTGACCCCGACATCATGTCATTTACTTAAGAATTTGCCAATGCACAGCTTGCAAGGGAAATCGAGGTGGCACTTTCGGAAGAACTTTCAAGAGAGTGTCAGATTGAAATTGTAAGAAAGTATGTGCAGGGAAATTATATCTCTGCCGGCATGTGTGCCGACTGGGTTCTGCATGACATAGGAGATGACAATCCCCATGCACACATTATGCTGACCATGCGAGGGATAAAACCGGACGGTTCATGGGCTGCAAAGGAAAAGAAAACTTATGGAACGCAGACAGTCTTTTGGAATTGTCGGAGGAGTTGCAGTCGGAGAACGAGAAATACCGCCTGAAGGTGACGGAGCAAGAGGATCAGATACGGACGCATTTATCCGATGTGCAAAAGCTGAAATTGCAGATACGCTCCTTGCAATCGACGATAGCCGAACAAGGGCAAGAGATTCAGAACTTGAACGGGCATATCGCCAGATTAGCCGAAGGCGATTTGGTATTGGTGGAGAACGAGGAACTGAGAGAAGCGAATCGGAAGTTGCAGGCAGAGAGCGAGAAATCCAATCGGATAAAACAGAACATGGAAGCGGATATGAAGGAGAAGCTACAGGCTGCCATTCAAAAACAAACAGTTACTCTGAGTATCTGGACATGGGCATTTTGTTTTATCTGTATGATACAAACAGGGGATATCCTTTTTATGAATAAGGATGTTGTAAAACGGCTATTAGGCTGTAAAAAGCCCTCCCACGGGCAGATGGAATCCGCTCGTGGGAGAGTGATATACAAAGGCTCTAACTGAAATTTGTACATCGCTTGTAAACCGAAGACTATTGTTCTATTTTCTTTTGAACATATAATTTTAAATCAAGCAACCCATAACTCATAAATGCCATTAATAGGTACAACCCTATACCTATCAATGGTACAGAAATATAGTTAAGTTTATCGGTTGCAATAAGCCCATAGACCAACTCACCTGTTATAACAAATCGGACGAAATCAAATAATGCATATGCCATTATCATAATTGGAGCGATAAAAATTCTCCTAATATAATCTGCTCTATTTTTTAATTCCAGTTTCGTCATAAATAAGTACATTAATAGAAAGATAATAGGATTAATCGCATGCATAAAGAAAAACATTCCACTAAAATTGAAATCATGCCATCCAAATAATTTGAAAAAAACTGTAAAGAAGACTGTATTTATGCATGGTAATACTAATTGATACAAAATAGTAGGCAACGCTTTTTTCTTAAATAAACCTACTGTTCCATCTAATAGCAATAACAAGCCACATGAAGAATTTGAAATAAAAGTTAATTCGTACATATGTGAAGGATCGAAATTATATCCCACAAAGGCAGTCACTAATATAAATAAGCCCACTATAATTTTAGTTATCTTTATAGATACTTTATTTTCCACAATTGTCACCTCAGTAAACTTCAAATTTCACTTTCTATTGTACCACGCAGAACCTTCACCACCTAAAACAACCCAAACTCGTCTCACAACCTCCCCTGCGACCATCCCCACAAATAGGAATTTTCAGATGAATTTTATTGATGGTAGCTTGCCAGAAAATCACGAAGCCGTCCTGCAGCTATTTTTAAATCGTCTAGATTTGGCAGATATACAATACGGAAATGATCTGGTTCTGACCAGTTAAATCCACTTCCTTGTACAATCAATACATGTTTCTCACGAAGAAAATCCAGTGCAAATTGTTCATCGTTTACAATGTTAAATTTTTTGGTGTCTAATTTTGGAAAGATGTAAAAGGCAGCATCCGGTTTGACTGTACTGATACCTGGAATATCATTTAAAGCGTTGTAAATGTATTCTCGCTGTTCATAAATTCGACCACCGGGAAGTAATAATGCATCTGCACTCTGAGTTCCGCCTAAGGCAGTCTGGATAATAGACTGGGCTGGAACGTTGGAACATAATCGCATGGAGGAGAGCATATTTAATCCTTCTATGTAGCCTTTGCAGTAGGATTTATCACCGCTTAAGCACATCCAGCCACTGCGGTAACCAGCAATGCGATGAGACTTGGATAGTCCGTTAAAGGTTACACACATAAGATCAGGTGCCAGAGAGGCAATGGAGATGTGTTTTTTGCCGTCCATGACGAGACGATCATAAATCTCATCGGAAAAGATGATCAACTCATGTTTTCGGGCTAAGTTGACGATATCCTCTAAGACCTCTTTTGGATAGAGTACTCCGGTGGGATTATTTGGATTGATAATAACGATACCTTTTGTGCGGTCTGTAATCTTGCTTTCCATATCATGAATGTCCGGGTACCAGTTTGCTTGTTCGTCGCAGATGTAGTGTACTGGTTTTCCACCTGCCAGATTGGCTGCAGCGGTCCAAAGAGGGTAGTCCGGTGCAGGAATCAGAATTTCATCACCATCATTTAATAGTCCCTGCATGCTCATAGTGATTAACTCAGAAGCACCATTACCGGTATAAATATCATTGATTCCAACATTTGGGATATTTTTTAACTGGCAATATTGCATAATGGCTTTTCGTGCACCAAAGATTCCCTTGGAGTCAGAGTATCCTTGAGATTCTAACAGATTATAACGGATATCCTGAATAATCTCGTTGGGAGCATTGAATCCAAATGGATAAGGATTCCCGATATTCAATTTAAGAATATCAATATTATCTTCAATCATCCGATTCGCTTCATCTACAACCGGACCTCTTACATCGTAACAGACATTGTCTAATTTGTGTGATTTTTCAAATTGCCGCATGTTCTTTGTCCTCCTGATTTGTATTTCCTTGAAGCATCTTAAAGTCAGACAGAAAATAAAATTGTTAAGACTGGCTTTGATGCTTTTGCAACACACTTTTCTTATTATAGTACGATTTCTTAAATTTGTATATTCTCTTTTCAACTAATTTGCTATTTCTGTGTAACTAACAGTTTACCATTCAGTCCCCACACTGTCAGCAAATAAAATCCACTTTGTGTTGAAACTATTGACAATTTTATGAAAAAATGTTATAACTGTACTATTACGAATGGTACACTTGTAACACTAAAAAAGGAGGAATTGTATGGTCAGCCTGGATTATAAAAGTAACAAACCGATTTATGAGCAGATTATTGAACAGATGAAGTTTCATGTGATGAAGGGCTATTTAAAACCGGGAGATGCCATCCCTTCTGTGCGGAAACTGGCATTGGAACTAAATATTACACCGGGAACGGTCTCAAAGGCCTATCAGGAATTAGAGCGACAGCAGATTATTGAGACAATTAGAGGGAAAGGTACCTTTATAGCCGGAGAGATTCGATTGATTGCAGATGAAGTAAAACTTCAGGAAATGAAGAAGCGATTGCAAACGGAAATCATGGAATTGAAAATGATGGGGTACGATAAAAAGGGGATTATAGAATTGATCAAGGAGATATATGAGGAGATGATAGTATGTTAGAAGTGAGAGAGGTTGAGAAAAGCTATAATAAAAATAAAGTTTTAAACGGAATCAGTTTGACTGTACAGCCAGGGGAGATACATGGGTTGATTGGAGAGAATAGTGCCGGAAAAACGACATTGATCAAGTGCATTACCGGAATTTACAGGGCAGACCATGGGAAAATTTTATATGATGGGAAACCAGTATATGATAATCCGGATGTAAAAGAAAAAATAGGTTATGTTGCAGATTATAATGAATACATCCGGTATTATAAAGTATCGCAAATGGTACATATGTATGAATGTTTTTATCCAAGATTTGAAAAAGAGAAGTTCAATGATTATAATCAGATTTTTAAGATACCGGTACATAAAAGAATATATTCTTTATCCAAAGGACAAAAAATGCGGCTTGCATTTATGTTAGAGATATCTAAAAATCCGGAATATTTGATTTTGGATGAACCGACTTCCGGACTGGATCCGGTTGCAAAGGCACATTTTTTTGAATTATTGATACAGGAGGTAGAACAAAATGAGATTGGTGTTTTGATTAGTTCTCACAATTTAATGGGATTGGAAAAGGTTTGTGATTCGGTGACGATGATGCATCAGGGCAGCGTTGAGAGACAGATGTCCATGGAAGGGTTTAAAAGTGAACTAGTCCGGTTGAATGTGGTATTCGAAGGTGGCGCAGGAAAAGCGTTATATGATTTACCGCAAATTCTGAAGGTAAGTAATGTAGGTAGCATTTATACCATGGTAGTCAGAGAATATGATGAAGCATTTGCAGGCAATTTGCGGGAAATAGGTGCTTCCCTTATCGAACCTTCAGATATTACTCTGGAAGAATTGTTTGTTGTATTGGAGGAAACAAAAGAAATAGAAGAAAGTGCCAGACTGGAAAAGCATAAAAAAATAGGAAGTAAGCAGCAAAGGAAATAAGGGGGGATAAGAATGAAAGGATTTGCAAAAATGACCAGAGAATGGTGGAAATTCTATCTGGTGGCTTTGATTGCAGTAGTATTTCTGATGTTGTGCGATTCTATTTATGTGATATCGTATCATAATGATGGCTATAAAGGAAAAGTGTTTAATTATCACATGGAGCAAGATTCAGAAGAGGAGTTTTTGGAGAAAAATACAGTTTATTTCAATAGCGGAAAAGATTACACGGAGGTTGTAGTGGACAAAGTAAATAATTTTGAGCCCTTTGGTCTGATTTCATTAATAATAATCGTTGTAGTGATCCAGCTCATGAAACAGTCTATCTTTGCGAATGTAAGAGTAGCAGAATTTCAAAATATGTTGCCAATAAAACAATCGACAAGGATAATGTACGATTATCTGGCGGTTCTTGGAATTCTTCTCGTTGGGTCACTGGGACAAAGCGTTATTCTATTGGCATATCAGACAAGTTATAACCATAATCTGCTTGCGGCAGCAAAAATATTTTCTATAACAGGTGTGAAGGAGGAGATTGTCACAAATGCAAATGCACGGTTCATGGTTAATATGGGATTTTACATTTTGTTTTTAGTCATATTGTATACATGGATTTATCTGGGAATGATTCTGGCTAAAAATCCGATTGTGGGAAGTGTTGTTTCTGTCTGTAGTTGGTATAGTATCTATTATTTTTTAGACAATCCGCTATATGAGTTGTTTCACGAGCCAATGAGAAAGCTATTAGAAAGTCCTGAATTTGCCTCGGAGCAAGTAATGAAATATGAACGAATTTTGAATCGATTGAAGTGGGTTAAAATGATGATGAATCCATTTGACTTTTTTTATAGTTCAGGCGGTGTGGCGAAAGAAAAAGGATTCAATCTTGTGGATTGGTGTGGCAATGAACCGGAAAAACGTTACAATCTTGTATTGACTGCTTGTATTATGGCGGTTTTTGTTGCAGTATTAATGGTTTGCATTTTACTGTTGGGAAGAAAAAGAGAGTTATCAGAGGGAAAATTATTTTATTTTTCAGTATTGGATTATCCATTTTCCTGTATGTGTGGATGGTTCGTTGCGACAATTTTGTATGAAGAGTTTGATATTGAGGATATTTTATGTCTCTTAGCAGGATTTATTGTGGCGGTTGTAATCTGTCTGTTGCTACATCCGTTTTCAGAGAAAAATCAGACTAATTGGGAGGTGAAATGATATGAAAAAATTATGGAAACAGGAGTGGAAATATTACCTCTTTTTTATTCTTGCAACGATATTGTGTATATATTTTGTGGGAAATGACGGCTATTTAAGACCACTTTTTGAACACTGGTTAGATTATGATGGCAGTGAATATTATGAAGTTATGAGGCTGAATTTCTGTTTACAGGTGTTGGCAGGAGATATTAATGATTTGATTCTGAAGAATGTTGTGCTAATTATTGCCGTTTTTTTGTTGTTGGAAAAAAGTATTTTGTGGTGGTTGGAAAAAGAGGAAGATAGCAGACATTTTTTGCAGTTTCTGCCGGTGAAGAGAAGAAAACGATTCTTATTTCATTTTATGATGGATAGTTTACTGATTTTTGTAACTGTTATTGTGTATGCAATATTTTTGTATTTAAAAGCTTCCGTTTTTTTGCAATCTCTGAATATGGAAATACCATGGCTTTGCAAGTCGATGTGTGGGGAAAGTATAACAATAATCTGCTATTTATTGATGCTTTTGGGATTCTTTTACTTCATGGAATCAATTTTTGTAAGTGGATTTACTAAGATTTTGGGGACTGTGAGTGGTATTGGTATGCTGGCTTATTTGTTGAATGCATTGTTTATGAGAAATCCGGGAAGTAATTTGATCCAGAACATATATGGTTTTTTCTCAATGGAAGCAACAGGGAACAGTTATTATTCAGTTATTAAGGATAATCCATTTAGTAAGGGAACCTGGTTACATGCAAGAATGCAGCCAACTGTATTTTATAATGGAGAGTTATTTGAAGGGTATGAGGAGTTTGCATTAATGGATAAAGCTGAGCCTTTCTATGAACAATTAAACATCAATCGCTTTTTTGATTTTTCTCATCCATCAACTTATCTTGGATATGCAGCAGCTTATTTGGGATTGGCAATTATTTTGACCGGTTTGGCAATCTGGCTGTCCGAGAAGCAGGAGTTATCCAAAGAAGGTTTTTACTTTTCATTTGGGAAATATATATTTAGTGCTATGATATGTGGAACTTTTTATTCTATTGCATATATTATTGATGATGTTTTATGGCATAAATGGGTTGTGGTGATTGCGGATCTGATTTTGTTTGTCCTTTTAATATATGGTATGACACCGAAGAAAGAAAGTAAAAAACAAGTGGTAATTCAATAAAAGATTCCGATTGACAGGATAGTTGCATTTGCAGTTATCCTGTTTTTCTTTATTTTTGAAAAGAAAAGGGGATGGAACTTGCAATTCTTTCAGATATGTTTATAATAAAGACGACACAGATTATGGGGAAGAATAACATAATTATGTATGCATCACTCGTATCAGGTGATAGAATATTTATTATATTTTTGTCTTTTCAGCGTCAAATTGATTTCTAAAAATGAAACATGGATAGGTATCACATTGTATTTTATGATGGAATTACCGTAGATGATTATTTGGAAAAATAAAGCGACAGAATAAGGAGGAGCAGAAGAAGTGCGAAGCTTAGTAACGAATGTAAAACGACTCAGAAAACAGGTGTTTACGGAAGTTGCCAATCTGGCATATCATTCAGAAAATATTATTGATGATATCGAAGCAATTCCATATAAGATTACTCCGGGGGATACTCCGCAGTATTGTGAAAGTATTTATAGGGAACGGGCAATCACGAGGGAACGGATTCGCCTTGCGATGGGTATGTCGCTTCGTCCGGAGGACAAACCTGTGCATTTGACCCAGGGAATCGAAGAAAGCAATATTGATGAAAAATACTATGAACCGCCTCTTATGCAGGTGATTCCGGCAGCTTGTAATTCTTGCGAGCATAATGTATATGAGGTCAGTAATCAGTGCAAAGGATGTGTTGCACATCCGTGTATGGAAGTGTGTCCGGTAGGAGCTATCCATATGGAAAAAGGGTTTTCAGTGATTGATAAGAAAGTCTGCATCAAATGCGGAAAATGCAAAAGTCACTGCCCTTATGATGCGATATCCCACAAGCGTCGGCCATGTGCAGATGCCTGCGGTGCCAATGCCATTGTCAGTGATGAACTTGGCAGAGCAAAGATTGATGAGAAGAAGTGTGTATCTTGTGGTATGTGTATGGTGAATTGTCCGTTTGGTGCCATTGCCGATAAATCTCAGATTTTTCAGCTGATTCGGGCCCTTCGATCGAACAGGAAGATTATTGCAGAGATCGCACCGGCATTTGTGGGGCAGTTTGGGGAAGGTGCCACACCGGATAAGATCAAGGCGGCACTTTTGCAATTAGGGTTTGCAGAAGTATATGAGGTTGCGATAGGGGCTGATATGGGAGCAATGACGGAAGCTGAGCATTATGTAAAAGAAGTTGTGACAGGAAAGACTCCGTTTTTATTGACATCCTGTTGTCCGTCATGGGCATTACTTTCAAAAAAACATTTTCCGGAGACGATTGATAAGATTTCCAATGCCCTGACACCTATGGTAGCTACTGCAAGGCTGATCAAGAGTAAGCATCCGGATGCATCTGTTGTTTTTATTGGACCATGTGCAGCAAAGAAATTGGAAGCAATGCGGCGAACCGTTCGGAGTGATGTTGACTTTGTGATCACGTTTGAAGAACTGGATGCTATGTTTGCAGCAAGAGATATTGTAGTAGCAGATATAGAAACTGGGATATCTTTGGAGGATGCGACCGGTGCGGGTAGAGGTTATGCAGTGGCCGGAGGTGTTGCCAAGGCAGTTGAAGCATGTATCAATGAGTACTATCCTGGAACGGAAGTACATATTGAACATGCAGAAGGCTTGGATGAATGCCGTAAAATGTTAATGCTTGCAAAAGCAGGGAAAAAGAATGGCTGTCTGATTGAAGGTATGGGATGTCCGGGAGGTTGTGTTGCGGGAGCGGGAACCAATATTGCAGTGAATAAAGCAGCATTGGAAGTGCACAGATTTGTAGGTGCAACTGCGAAGGCAATACCGGATCAGGATGTTGTGAAAGATTATCATCCGGAGGAATGAAAACATTGAGCCGGCAGGCGATATGAAAAACAAAACGTTACAGTTCACTCGGTGGCGTAAGTCTGAACAGTAACAACAAAACAGGATTCGTACAGTAGCACAAAAGGATTATCATGGATGAAGAGGCACAATCTGGTGCAAGGAATACGGACTTGTGATTGGAATTAAGAAAGGATAGGAAAAATGATAAATAATAGTATGTTTGGAATGGCGATGACGGGAGATCAGTCAAGACCATGGTTGATCGCTGTCTGCATGATTGTGTCCATTGTTGTGGTTGTTGCACTCTTTATTATCGGACAAAAAGATAAGAATGAGGAAGAAGACAACGATGAGTAATTTTATATATAGTTTAAATGCTACCATGCCTGTCTTTTTGGTGATGGTTCTCGGTTGGTGGCTGAAAAAGATTAACTTTCTCTCGGATGATTTTGTATCAGTGGCCGACAAGCTGGTATTTAAAGTTGCACTTCCGGTGCTTGTATTCCGTGATATCGCAGAAGCGGATCTGACCAGTGATTTTAATTGGAAGTTTGTGTTGTTCTGTTTTTTTGGAACCTGTATATTTTTTGGAGTTACCTGGCTGGTTGCAGAAATTTTTATAAAGGATAAGAGCCAGATCGGAAGCTTTGTACAAGGAAGTTTTCGGGGCAGCGCGGCTATTCTTGGAATCGCATTTGCTCAAAATATATACGGGAGCAGCGGATTGGTTCCCATGATGATTGTAGCGTCTATTCCGTTATTTAATATCTTTTCCGTAATTGTATTGATTCGAAGTGCAAATGCGGGTGAGAAAGACAAAAGGGCAGTTGTGAAGAAAACGCTAAAGGGCATTGTTACGAATCCCATTATTATTGGTATTTTTGCAGGAATTCCATTTGCACTTTTGAAAATAACATTTCCGTCAATTTTGGAAAAGAGTCTGAATAGTGTTGCCAGCCTATCTACGCCGCTTGCATTGATAACTATCGGAGCCGGATTTTCCACTGGTGCGGCACTAAAGAAATGGAAGCTTGCTTCCGTTGCTTCAATCATCAAATTGGTTCTGATTCCGGGAATCTTTCTTCCAATCGCAGTTTGGATGGGATTTCGAAATGAAGAGCTGGTAGCCTTGCTGATTCTGACAGGGGCTCCAACTACTGTCAGTTCTTATATTATGGCAAAGAATATGGGAAATGACAGTGTACTGGCTTCCAGTATTGTGGTTGAAACAACATTATTCTCTTCAATTACATTGACTGCGATTATTTTTATTTTGAAGAGTTGTTCGTTGATTTAAGACAGGATAATGTTTGGACGGGAAAAAAGTAATGTTTTGTAGCTGTTCAGCTATGCTGAATAGCTACAATGTTTTTTGATTTTGTTGGCAATACATGCTGTGTCAGTCTGATTACTCACTAATAATAGTGAATTATAGCAGACTAAAAAACGAAAAAAGTAAAGTTGCCAGAATCGTTTTTTTTTGATAAAGTATACTAGTGTAACCCAATCGAATGATTCATGTGTTGTGCATGTCTATTTCGATTGAGATATACCGGTATATTTGATATGCATGATCGGTGTGTTTGGAAACTGAACGTTATAGCACCAAGTGTGTATAACATTATTTTAGGAGGAAAGACTATGGATAAGATTAAAATGACAACCCCGTTAGTAGAGATGGATGGAGATGAGATGACCAGAATTCTCTGGAAGATGATCAAGGACGAGCTGTTGCTTCCGTTTATTGACTTGAAAACAGAGTACTATGATCTGGGGTTGGAATACAGAAATGAGACAAATGATCAGGTTACGATTGATTCTGCGGAAGCAACCAAGAAGTATGGTGTTGCTGTAAAGTGTGCAACGATTACTCCAAATGCTGCCCGTATGACAGAGTATAATCTGAAAGAGATGTGGAAGTCTCCAAACGGAACGATTCGTGCTGCGTTAGATGGTACTGTATTCCGTGCTCCGATTGTCGTAAAGGGAATCGAGCCTTGCGTAAAGAATTGGGTAAAACCAATTACACTTGCAAGACATGCATATGGGGATGTATATAAGAACGCAGAAATCCGTGTTCCGGGTGCCGGAAAGGCTGAACTTGTATTTACGGGCGAAGACGGAACAGAGATTCGTGAGACCATTCAGGAGTTTAAGGGTCCGGGTGTCATTCAAGGTATGCACAATCTGGATAACTCAATTGAGAGTTTTGCACGAGCATGTTTTAACTATGCATTGGATACAAAACAGTCAGTATGGTTTGCAACCAAGGATACGATTTCTAAGAAATATGATCATAGATTCAAAGATATTTTCCAGGAGATTTATGATTCTGAGTATGATGAGAAGTTCAAGGCAGCCGGGATTGAGTATTTCTATACATTGATTGATGATGCAGTTGCCCGTGTAATGAAGGCAGAAGGGGGATTTATCTGGGCTTGTAAGAAT
>CAJOPP010000423.1 GCA_905236365.1 uncultured Lachnospiraceae bacterium | reverse complement strand
CAGAGGAAGATGTGTAGAGCAGGATTCATCAATCCGGTTACAGTTCACTCGTTAGCCAGTAAACAGTCACCATTTTTCATAAGAAAAGTAAACTATCTGCACATTTTTCTTGACTTTTTCACCCGTATCTGATATCCTAATCATTGCGACAGTGTCGAGGCTTTTTTTTTGTGTGCAAATTTTCTATATTAACGCTTGAATTTGCAGCCAAAAGCAAGCCTATATTATGAAGATGGAGGTGGAAGTTGTGCGAGTTAAGATTACATTGGCATGTACAGATTGCAAACAGCGTAATTACAATCTGACAAAGGACAAGAGAGTACACACAGAGCGTATGGAAACGAAGAAGTATTGTCCGTTCTGTAAAGCTCATACGTTACACAAGGAGACCAAATAATCAGGGATTGCGGAGGTAAGTAGAATGGGAAATGAAAAAGAATCTTTTAAGAGAAGCTTTTTCACCGAATTAAAAGGTGAGTTCCGTAAAATTGTTTGGCCTGATAAGAAGCTTCTCGGTAAACAATCAGTTGCCGTTATTATTGCAGCAATCGTGATCGGTTGTATCATTGCAGCGATTGACTGGGTAATGCAGATTGGCTTGACATTTATTGTCGGTTAAGGTGGGTGAGCATATGGCAGAAGCAGAGAACAATAGCGAAGCTAGATGGTATGTAGCCCATACGTATTCCGGTTATGAGAACAAGGTTAAGGCTGATATCGAGAAGACAATCGAGAACAGAAAGCTGCAAGATCAGATCTTTGAAGTGTTAGTTCCGTTGCAAGATGTAGTGGAATTGAAAAATGGTGCTAAGAAACAGGTTTCTAAAAAGATGTTTCCGGGTTATGTACTTCTTAATATGATTATGAATGATGCCACATGGTATGTTGTTCGTAATACAAGAGGTGTTACCGGTTTTGTTGGACCTGGATCAAAGCCGGTACCTCTGACAGAGGAAGAGATGAAGAATCTGGGCATCAAGATTCCGGAGATGGAGATTGATGTAGAGCTTGGAGATATGGTGAAGGTAGTAGCCGGTGCCTGGGAAGGAACCGTTGGTACGATTACTGATATCAATACAGGCAAGCAGGCAGTTACGATTGAAGTGGATATCTTCGGTCGTGCAACATCTGTGGAGATCAGTTTTATGGATGTAGCAAAGCTGGATTAATCGGCCAGCTGTCATAGTTGCGGATTATGAGATTGAATACAGAATTTTGCTTGTATTCAGTCAGAAAAAGTGTGTCTATTTCCTTGTTACGAGGAAAGGAAGACCACATACTGTATGAAAGATACAGAATGAAAAGTTGTCAATTCAAAGATAGAATTGATAGGAACGTGGGAGGGCAAGTCCCGATTGACCACATGAATTAGGAGGAAATCATATTATGGCTAAGAAAGTAGAAGGTTATATTAAATTACAGATTCCAGCAGGTAAGGCAACTCCTGCACCACCGGTTGGACCGGCATTAGGTCAGCACGGTGTTAATATCGTAGAGTTTACAAAACAGTTTAATGCGAAGACCGCTGATCAGGATGGAATGATCATCCCGGTTGTAATCACTGTATATGCTGATAGAAGTTTCAGTTTCGTTACAAAGACTCCACCAGCTGCAGTTTTATTAAAGAAGGCATGTAAGATCGATAAGGCTTCAGCCGTTCCTAATAAGACAAAAGTTGCTACCATTTCGAAAGCTGAGGTTCAGAAAATCGCAGAGCTTAAGATGCCGGATTTAAATGCAGGTAGTATTGAAGCAGCAATTAGCATGATTTCCGGAACAGCACGTTCCATGGGAATCGTTGTTGAGGACTAATTGGTATTGGCAGATAGAGGAATGTAATGCCAATCCGTTCATTATGAGTTTTCGGTAAGTAGAGCAGAGAGAGAAAATAAAGACAGAATTTCATAATGAATATAAGAATTATAAGTGGGAGGGTCGCTCCCGATAATACCACAGGAGGTTATTTTAGATATGAAAAAAGGAAAAAGATATGTTGAAGCTGCAAAGCTTGTAGACAAGACTCAGGTTTATGATATTCCGGAAGCTGTTGCTCTCGTTAAGAAAGCAGCAAGTGCAAAGTTTGATGAGACAATCGAAGCACACTTAAGAATGGGTGTTGATGGACGTCACGCTGATCAGCAGATTCGTGGTGCAGTTGTACTTCCGCATGGAACAGGTAAGGAAGTTAAGGTTTTAGTATTTGCTAAGGGAGATAAGGTTGATGAGGCTCAGGCAGCAGGTGCTGATTACGTTGGTGGTGAGGAGTTAATTCCAAAGATCCAGAACGATGGATGGTTGGATTTTGACGTTGTAGTTGCAACTCCTGATATGATGGGTGTTGTAGGTCGTTTGGGTCGTGTACTTGGACCAAAGGGCTTAATGCCTAATCCAAAGGCTGGTACGGTAACTCCGGATGTAACCAAGGCAATTGCAGATATCAAAGCCGGTAAGATTGAATACAGACTTGACAAGAACAACATTATTCACGTGCCAGTTGGAAAAGCTTCTTTCACAGAGGAGCAGTTAGCAGACAACTTCCAAGCGTTAATAGATGAGATCAATAAAGTAAAACCAGCTGCTGCTAAGGGACAGTATTTAAGAAGTGTGACCCTTTCTTCAACCATGGGTCCGGGTGTGAAATTAAACACTGTAAAACTTGCATAAGCAGATGATTTGAATAGTGTAGTTACAAATTTCATTCGCTTTAGACAGAGAGAGTTCATAATGTGAAAACTTTATAAAGACAGAGCGATATAAAAAACGGAAGAGTGAAAACTCTTCCGTTTTTATGTTCATAATATATATTATTTATATCTATTATTTCTCATCCAACTGAGAAGTACAGTGTGGACATCTTGTTGCTTCAATAGATATCTCGCTTTTACAGTAAGGGCAGGCTTTTGTGAGTGGAGCAGCCTTTTCCTCAGGCTTTTTGCCGATGGACATTGCCTTATTCATTGCTTTTATTACACAGAACAAAACAAGTGCCATCAAAATGAAATTGATAATTGCGGTAATCAATGCACCTAAGTTGATCTCTTGTCCTTTGATGAGTGGGATAACAAAACCGTTTACTTCCGGATT
>CAJOPP010000422.1 GCA_905236365.1 uncultured Lachnospiraceae bacterium | reverse complement strand
TACCATGTAGGGCTATCTGCAAACGCCGGCACTTAACGATGCCTGAGACCTTAGCGAGGTACGAGTTTAGTTCGAAGGTATGCTTTAACTCGTGCCCGAAATGGAAAACATATAGCATATCCGTCAACGTCCGGCTTAAGTTAAAATGACATTGGTTCAGACGTACGCCGCCGAGTGAACTGTAACAACGGCTAAGCTATAACAAAACACAAGTCTTTTGAACTTCTTTACAAAAAATAATCCATCTTTTATAATAAAATTATACATATCTATTCAGCAGCAATGTCAGTAACTTAAGCTTTTTCGTCACCTCATCCGAAAGCAAATCAAAGATTTGCCACCACCTTCCGCTCAAGGAGGAAAGCTTAAGTAAATGACATGATTTTGGAGGAGAATTTATGAATTTAGGAGCCATTTATCATCGTACTTCCAACCAATATTGTTACCCACTTAACGACAACGAGCTCATTATCAATCTCCGAACCGGATATGATGTAGATAAAGTCTATATCCACCATGGAGATCCGTACCTTGCCGGTATCATGGGCGGCAAAGAACAATGGTTCGGAAAACAGGAAGAAATCTATTTCAAAAAGCGCTTGAAGCATCACATTTGGTGGACAACAACCCTTTGCCCGGAATACAAGCGCAGCAAATACTTCTTTGAAATCCGTAGTAAAAATGAACGATTTTTTTATTTTGAAGATGGTTTCTACACCGAAGAAGAAATGAACCGCCCCGGCAAGATACACTCCTACTTCACCTTTCCATGGATGAATCATGCCGATATCTTCCGTACACCGAACTGGGTCAATCAGACAATTTGGTATCAAATTTTCCCTGAACGTTTTTGCAATAGTGATCCATCCATCAATCCTGAAAATGTAAAACCATGGAAATATGAGAAGATCACAGAATATCAGGACTCCTACGGTGGTGATCTTCAAGGAATCATTCAGAAACTGCCTTATTTGGACAAAATGGGGATTAATGGTTTATATCTGACTCCCGTTTTCGAGGCTAATTCCAACCATAAATACGATACCAAAAACTACCGTAAAGTCGACCCTCATTTCGGAACAAACGAGAAATTGCGGGAACTGGTCGATGCTGCACACGCCCGCGGTATCCGGGTCATGTTAGACTGTGTTTTCAACCACACCGGTACCGATATCGATATTTGGCAGGATCTCATGAAAAAAGGGCGCAGTTCTGAATATTTTGAATGGTATATGATCAACGATTGGCCAATCAATCAACAAGGAGATACCCGTGACGGACGATACTATTCTTTTGCCTTTGCCGAGCAAATGCCAAAACTGAATACCAATCATCCAAAGGTTCGTGAATATCTGCTTGATATCGTAAGATTTTGGATAGAAACCTTTGATATCGACGGACTACGACTAGATGTAGGAAACGAAATTTCCCATTTCTTTTTACAGGAACTTCGTACCATGACAAAGAAAATAAAACATGACTTCTATCTATTAGGCGAAATCTGGCATGATTCCATAAATTGGCTTTTAGGCAATGAGTATGACAGTGTTATGAATTACCCTCTCGCTACTGCCATCTCCAATTTCTGGCTCTATCCGGAGTGGGACAAGATTGAATTCGAATACAGTATCAACCAGAATTTCACAACCTATATGCAGCAAACAAATGACGTCCTTTTTAACCTGTTAGATTCCCATGACACGAACCGACTTATGGATAAAGCCGGCAATCTGGACACCTTCTATCAACAACTGGTAGTTCTTTTTACAATGCCCGGAAGTCCTTGTATTTATTATGGAACCGAAATTGCAATGGAAGGCTCTTATGATCCCGACTGTCGACGATGTATGCCATGGGATGAAATCGAATCCGGCAAATACGACGAACACATTCAGGAAATTACCACCCTCATAGCTCTGCGAAAAAAGCATTCCACCTTCCGAAGCCGGAACTTTCATTTTCCAAATGAGATTTCCGAGAACCGGGTGCTCGAATATATCAAGATTGACGGAAATGACCATATCAAAATCCTTTTGAACTGTGAAAAAATTGATGTGATTCTTCCCAATATCGACACCAAATGCATTCTATATTCCCGTAAATATCAAGAGAATATTCTTCGTGCCGGTGGAATATTAATTTACAATTTAATTTAGATAGATGCTGACATACGTTCCGGTATGCCTATTGCATCGTAAATTTTTGAACTGTTTCCTGCACATCGTGATATACTTTCCAATAACCGGAATATGCATAGTTTTTACCATCATTTTCCAGAAATTATAAATCAAAATTATCTCTTAACATTGAATGCTTTAATGCCCGGATATACAGCACTGTCACCAAGCTGCTCTTCAATACGAAGTAACTGATTGTATTTTGCAACACGTTCAGATCTGCTCGGTGCTCCCGTCTTAATCTGACAGGTATTCAACGCAACTGCCAAATCTGCAATTGTAGTATCTGCCGTCTCTCCGGAACGATGCGAAGAAATTGCTGTATAACCAGCCTTATGAGCCATCTTGATCGCCTCTAAAGTTTCTGACACAGAACCAATCTGGTTTAACTTGATCAGGATTGCATTACCTGCACCCAGTTCAATTCCCTTAGATAATCTCTCGGTATTGGTCACGAATAAGTCATCGCCCACAAGCTGTACTTTGCCACCAAGTCTTTTGGTAAGCTTCTGCCATCCTTCCCAATCCTCTTCATCCAGACCATCTTCAATTGAAATAATCGGATACTTTTCACAAAGAGATACCCAATGCTCAATCAATTCATCAGATGTATATTCAGTTCCAGCCTTCGGGAGTTTGTAATAGCCAATTCCTTTTTCTTTGTTCTTCCACTCAGACGAAGCTGCATCCATAGCAATCATAAAATCTTTTCCCGGCTCATATCCAGCTTTCTTAACCGCCTCTAAGATTGTCTCGATTGTCTCCTCATCACTGGAAAGGTTTGGTGCAAAACCACCCTCATCACCTACTGACGTAGCAAGACCCTTTGCCTTCAAAATAGAAGCCAATGCATGAAAAACTTCTGCACACCAACGAAGTGCCTCTTTGAAACTCGGAGCTCCTACCGGCATAATCATAAACTCCTGGGTATCAACTGTATTGGTAGCATGTGCACCACCATTTAAAATATTCATCATCGGAACCGGAAGACGATTGCCGGATACACCACCCAGAAAACGATATAAAGGAATATCCAATGCTGTAGCCGCCGCTCTTGCTGTTGCAATAGAAACAGCAAGAATTGCATTTGCACCAAGTTTTGACTTATCCTTTGTTCCATCCGCTTCAATCATCGCTTTGTCAACTGCATAAATATCAGATGCATTTAATCCAACAATTGCATCACTGATAATTGTATTTATATTATCAACTGCTTTTGTAACTCCTTTCCCTAAATATCTTTCATCATCTCCATCTCTAAGCTCTAATGCTTCAAACTCTCCGGTAGAAGCCCCACTTGGTGCAGTTCCCCTTGCAACAGTTCCGTCAACCAATGTAACCTCAGCCTCTACGGTCGGATTTCCTCTTGAATCCATAATTTCTCTTCCGATTACTTTTTCAATCTCTAAGTAATTCATCTTTCTAAATCTCCTTTCAAATTTCTTTAAAGTACTCCTCTTTCAGATGTCCAACATTCATCCGATATGGTATTCAAAGTGCCTTACTTCTTCAAATTTCCATAGAAATAGGAGTCCTGCATGATTTATTCACTTTTAATTAGTTGAAACTAATCATAATTATGATACTAAAACCATAATAAAAAAGCAATATAACATATTGATATTTTATCTCAATATGTTATATTGCCCGTTTTTCAATAATCTATTAGGGAAAGACTCCAATTCATGTTCAAAAATCATAAATCGTTCACCATAATGTTTTTTTCGGCAGATTTCAAGTTGATATTGTTTCCAGACATCTTTGATAAAACAGATGTTGTTTACTCTACAACTCCCTGCACTTACTGCATGTGGCGTGCCAACAACATAATTTATACCAACATCGGGCACATTGGAATGTGAAACTGCACCTGGTGCATAACAATCAAGCCAAAGACTGAACTATTACGTTTTTTGGTGGTTAACCCTCTACAGATTTTTTACAGCCAGTGCACGGATGGCATTGAGGACCGCAAGCACCATAACACCAACATCTGCAAAAATTGCCAGCCACATATTCGCAATACCAAGCGCTCCAAGAATCAGACACAAGATCTTGATTCCGATGGCAAAATAAATATTCTCGTACACAATTCGAATACATTTTCTGGAAATTCGGATTGCCTTTGCAATCTTCAAAGGATCATCATCCATCAAAACAATATCTGCCGCCTCAATAGCTGCATCCGACCCAAGTGCCCCCATTGCAATACCAACATCTGCTCTGGAAAGAACAGGTGCATCATTGATTCCATCTCCAACAAACGCAAGCTTCTCTTTTTCTCTTTTACTGTTTAAGAGCTGTTCCACCTTTGATACTTTGTCTGCTGGAAGCAGTTCACTGTATACCTCGGAAATACCCAGTTCTTTTGCAACTTGTTCTGCCACATTGCTGCGATCTCCCGTCAACATAACAGTGTTTGTCACTCCTGCTTTTGTCAGAGCATTCATTGCTTCTTTTGCATGTGGTTTCAAAAGATCTGAAATCAAGATATGTCCGGCATAAGTTCCGTCCATTGCAATATGCACCACGGTTCCCACATGCTGACAATCCTGATACGCCACATTCAGACGCTGCATCAGTTTTTCATTTCCAACTGCAACCACTACGCCATCAACTTTTGCCGTTACTCCATTCCCACTGATTTCTTCTACATCCGTCACCCTGCTTTGATCAATCGCTTTCCCATAGGCTTTTTTCAGACTTTTGCTGATAGGATGATTAGAAAAGCTCTCCGCCAATGCTGCATATTCCAAAAGCTTAGCATCCTCCAGCTTATTGTGATGAATTCCACTTACTTCAAATACCCCTTGCGTCAACGTCCCCGTCTTATCAAACACAATATATCGTGTCTGAGAAAGCGTTTCCAAATAATTGGATCCTTTTACCAGAATTCCTTCTTTACTCGCACCACCAATACCGGCAAAAAAGCTAAGTGGTATACTGATCACCAATGCACACGGACAGCTGATTACCAGAAATGTTAGTGCACGATATACCCATCCTCCCCACTCTGGAGACAATCCGAACAATAAGAGCCTGACAAGTGGCGGCAACACAGCCAAAGCCAGAGCACTGTAACATACGATTGGGGTATAGTATTTTGCAAATTTAGAAATAAAATTCTCTGATCTTGCTTTATGAAAACTGGAATTCTCCACCAGCTCCAATATCTTGGAGACAGTGGATTCTCCAAATTCTCTTGTCGTCCGGATTTTTAAAACACCTGTCATATCGATGCACCCGCTAATCACTTCATCTCCCGTACTTACCTCCCTGGGCAGACTCTCTCCCGTCAGTGCACTGGTATTTAAGGTTGCATTTCCTTCCATAACGATTCCATCAATCGGAATCTTCTCTCCCGGCTGAACAACTATGACAGAGCCTATCTCTACTTCATCCGGATCTACCTGTTCCAATTCGCCCCCAATCTCCATATTGGCATAATCCGGGCGAATGTCCATCAGATCACTGATATTTCTTCTGCTCTTTCCCACCGCATAACTTTGAAATAATTCTCCAATCTGGTAGAACAGCATAACCGCAATCCCTTCAGCATATTTCCCTTGAAGAATTGCACCAATAGTCGCCACTGCCATCAGAAAATTCTCATCAAAGACCTGATGATTCATGATTCCCCTGATTGCTTTCTTAAGAATATCATATCCAATCACAAAATAAGGAATCAGATATAAAATCAATCGAATTGCTCCATTATCTGAGACAACCGGCAATCCTATCTTCTCACTAGTAAGAATTTCCAATATAATCAGCAAAAAAACGGATATAACAATTCTTGCCAATACTTTTTTCTGTTTTTTGTTCATATGTCATCCCCTCTTCCCCTAAACCAAACTGATGAACACCACTTTTAAAGGAATATCTCACAGTCGTCCTCAACTTTTTTGCAGTTTTTCCGAACTTCCTGCATAACAGCCTTCACATCCACATTATCTTCAAATTCCACATTCATTTTCAGCAACATAAAATTCACCGTTACGTCCTTTACACCTTTCGTATTCTTTGCAGCTTCTTCCATCTTGTTTGCACAGTTTGCACAGTCTACATCAATTTTATACGTCTTTTTCATAATAATACCTCGCTTATAATATATTTATATATGAACATTCATTCATATATCGTGTTTATTATACCATACATATTCTATATGTCAAGCCATAATCTTAATATTTCTTGAACTTTTGTTACAATTCGTTACAGTTCACTCGGTGGCGTACGTCTGAACCAATGTCATTAACTTAAACAGATTTCCATTAAAAATCGGGAATCTGTTTTTTTCT
>CAJOPP010000421.1 GCA_905236365.1 uncultured Lachnospiraceae bacterium | reverse complement strand
TCTCAGGTAGAGAATATGGTTACCAATTATACCAAGGATATGAGTGAGATCATGGAATTGGTGAGTGTAAATATGAATGAATCGGAAGAAGAACGCAATGATTTTTTTCAAAATCTGGTTCATATCAGGAAAGATATAGAAGCCATTACGGTACATTCCGAAGATGGAGAGCTGATTGCGTATTGGTCAAATGAAAATGAACTGAAAGATCATATCGAAAACAATCTTTCCTATACAAAGCTTGAGGATGAGGGGCTGTTTATCTCTGCACCTCATGTGCAAAATCTATTTAAAGATTATTATCCGTGGGTGGTTACATTTTCTCAGAAGATGCAGATGGGAGATCGCGAAAACATTCAGGTGTCCATGGATATTCGGTTTTCCAATATTGCAAGTTACGTGGATGCTGTAGGCATTGGCACACACGGATACTGCTATATTGCGGATAAGGATGGCAATATCGTATATCATCCACAGCAGCAACTGATATATGCTGGATTAAAAGAAGAACAGAGCGACAACATCCGTGATTTTAAAGACGGAACGCACACGATAAATGGGGTTATTTACACGATTCATTCCTTGCAAAACTGTGACTGGAGGATCATAGGCGTAAGCTATGTGGACGAACTGGTTGCGGTAAAAGTGTCTGAAATGATTCATGCGGTGCTTTATGTTGCGTTCATGGTGATTCTGACTACGGTGCTCGCCGGGGCACTTTTGGCACAAACATTTTCAAAACCTGCCAAAGAGCTTGCTTCCGCAATGAGAAAATTTGTAAAAGAGGCTGAGAGCTTCGAGTTTCATCCGGTAAAGGGAACAGAGGAAATCGAGGCACTGTCGGATTCGTTTGGACACATGGTCTTGCAGATACAAGAATTGATGGAAAAGGTGCGCAACGAAGAGATCACTTTGCGAAAGACTGAGCTGAATGCTTTGCAGGCGCAGATCAATCCGCATTTCCTATACAACACACTTGATTCGATCGCGTGGATGTGTGAGGTCGGAAGGACGGAAGAAGCAATAGAGATGGTGAACGCTCTCGCGAGACTTTTTAGGATCAGTATCAGTAAAGGTCATGAACTTATTACTGTTGAACAGGAATTGAAACACGCGGAATGTTATTTGAAGATTCAAAAATTCCGTTACAAGAGCCAGTTTACTTATAAGTTTCAGGTAGAAGAAAGCTGTCTGGGCTATTTGTGCAATAAGATCACTTTACAGCCGCTTATAGAGAACTCCATAGTGCATGGACTGGACATGGCTGAAGATGGAGAAATACTCATTGAGGTATATGAAAAAGATCAGGATATTGTCATGACAGTGTGCGATAATGGTGTTGGAATGACGCAGGAACAGTGCGAAGAGATTTTACAGAAGGATAGCAATCAAAAGAGCGGTATCGGAATTAAGAATGTAAATGACAGAGTGAAGATTTATTTTGGCGAGCAGTATGGGGTAACCATATCCAGCGAATTAGACGAGGGAACAAAAGTGGAAATACGTATGCCAAAGATTTTGGAGGAAGACTATGAGATGTAGCAGAAAAAAGAGAGCGATAGTTTCGGTTGTGCTCATGTGTTTTGCTATAAATGTCTTTACGGCCTGCGGAATTAACGAAAAGGAACTGGGGACGGATTCAAAGATATATGTTGCGGTCATTGCAAAATCCACCACCTCTGAATATTGGAAAACAACTTTCGCGGGGGCAAATGCAGCAAGCGCGGAGTACAATCTGGACGTTTCATTTGAAGGGCCGGAGAATGAAGAGGATTACGAGACGCAAAACCGTATGATTCGTAGGGCTATTGATAATGGAGCCAATGCAATTGTTTTTTCGGCAGTAGATTATAATGCAAATGCAAAAGCGATAGATGAAGCAGTGGGAGCCGGAGTCAAGGTGGTTGTAATAGATAGCGATGTAAACAGTGATCTGGTCAGCTGCAGAATCAGTACAGACAATTATAAGGCGGGGCAGATGGTTGGGGAAGCTGTGCTTGCGGGGGGAGAAGAAGCTTTAAACGTTGGAATTGTAAATTTCGATAAAAATTCGGAAAACGGACAGCAAAGAGAAAAAGGATTCCGTGACAATGTGGCCGGAAATGAACGTGTGAAGATAGTCTCTTCTATTAATGTAAACTCTACAACAGAAGAGGCTAAGGCCGGAACCATTAAGATGCTGCAGGAAAACCCGGACATAAATATTATAGTGACTTTTAATGAATGGACGAGTCTTGGCGTAGGATATGCGGTTCAGGAACTGAATTTGGCAGATGAAGCAAGAGTGGTTGCGTTCGACAGTAATGTGATATCTGTTGGAATGCTGGAAACGGGAGAGGTAGATGCACTTATTGTGCAAAACCCCTATGCAATGGGCTATCTCGGAGTAGAGTATGCATGGATGCTGACTAACGGAGAAAAGCTGAGAGAGACAGATATTGATACTACCACCACCCTGATAACACGGGAAAATATGTACGAACCTGACAATCAAAAAGTCCTATTTCCGTTCGATTAGATAAAAAATCAAACATTATTCGTAAAAAAACTTATTTTTTCAAAAGTATTTTGATGATACAATAAGATTGTTGATTACCGAGAGGTAATTAAAAAATTTATAGGAGGAATTTAATATGAAAAAGAAAGTTATGGCGTCATTGTTATGTTTGGCAATGACAGCTACCCTGTTCGCCGGATGTGGCGCAAAGGATAGCGGAAATGGTAGCTCAACCGGTAGCTCAACTGTTACTGAGACAACTGCTGAGCCTGCAGCCGAAAAAGAGGCTGAGGAAGTTGCTGAGACAGTCGCTGAGACAACTGCTACACAGTCAGATGTTAAGGCTACAGTATTCTGGTACGAAGAAAGTGATGTTTATTTAAGTTCAGTTCGTACAGCATTGAACAAAGAATTGGATGCATTGGGAATCGAGTATGACAACCAGTTCGCAGCTAATGATCAGTCTAAGCAGATTGACCAGATTAAGACAGCTATTGCAGGTGGTACGAATCTCTTGATCGTTAACATTGTTACATCCGGTGCACCGGATACTGCAGAAGATATTATCAGTGCAGCCGGCGATATCCCTGTTATCTTCTTTAACCGTGCAATCGGTACAGATGGCAGTGATGTAGCAGTTCTTGCAGATCATGCAACCTCATGCTTTATCGGAACGGATGCTCCGGAAGCAGGACATATGCAGGGTAAGATGGTTGGCGAGTATGTTGTTGACAATTTCGACGATATTGATCTTAACGGTGATGGCGTTATCTCATATGCTTTGATGAAGGGTGATGAGGCTAATATCGAGGCTATCTATCGTACACAGTATGGTGTGGAAGATGCAAATGCAGTTCTTACAGGAGCAGGAAAACCGGAACTTCAGTACTTCGATGCAAACAACTCTGATGGATATCAG
>CAJOPP010000420.1 GCA_905236365.1 uncultured Lachnospiraceae bacterium | reverse complement strand
GCTGAAATTTTGATCAGATTCAATGAAATAATATACAGCGCAGGAGGGCAATCAACATCTGGGATTCGTTTTTGTGATTTTATGGTTCTGCTCCCAAAATCGTAAAAATGTAAGCTGACAGCGAAAATACGGCACGCTTTGCGTATTATGGCCTTTTATTCGGATGAATATTTTCAAAAAATTGCTGATAATTTTCAAAAATTGCTGATAATTTTCAAAAATTGCTGATAATTTTCAAAAATTGTTAATAATAGTGTTGACCGCGGATGAGTACTGTGCTACAATTATAATGGAGGAGAATTTACGGAGCGCCGATACCGCAGGAACCGGGTGTAAAGGAGCAGGCCTTAAAGTATTGACAAGAGTTTTTCGCCTGGAAGCAGGAGGTGTAAAAAATGATTCACAAACTAAAAAAATTTTTTGCAGTATCCCTTGCAATTTTAACTTTCATATTCTCTTTCAATAAATTGTCCGCAGATGTTATACCTGACGAAAATTTTATTATACCCAAAGATAATAAAAATGACGTAATAACGGAAAAGAATACGTCAGTTGATGATATATATGCACGTACCGAAGTAAACCGGGACGGCAGTAAGACTGCATACTTTTATAAATATCCTGTGAAATATATTGACCAAAATGGCGATATATGTGATGTTGATACTTCTATTCGTAATATTGTTTCTAAAGACAGCTGGACATATGCTTCGGACAAAAATTCTTTTGAATTATATTATGATGAAAACGGGAGAGCAAAAATTAATATTTCAAATAACGAAATTATTATAGAGCCTGAGTACCATAACTACTCCGGAGGACATTTCTGCCAGATAAAAGGCAGCGAAATTAATTATTATAACCTTTATGAAGAAGACACTATTTTAAGATACGTATCTGCGAGCTTTGGGGTAGAGCAGGAAGTTGTCATTACATCAGGTAACGCTTCATCCAGTTACGAATTTCTTATATCCGGAACAGGCATTGATATTGTAAATCCAGATACAGGTTACAAAATTATCTTTCCGGACAATAACTATATAAATATAGGCAATGTCGTTGCATATGATTCATCAGGTCATTTTTCCGAAGGTAGTATTAAAATTGAAAAGGTGAAAGAAAATAGCAAATACAAAATATTACTTTCTTTAGATCCTTCTTTTTTTGCACAAATCAGAAACAACTTTTCCTGTTGTTTTAGATCCGGCATTTGTAGTAAGTTCTGCAGATTCTTCCGGGTATATATCTGACACAACGATTTACAGCGGCAAACCATCATTAAATACAGGAACATGGATATATAATCACGTGGGTTACTCTGACGATTCTTATCAGATCGGACGGATGCTTATTAGTTTTCCTGGTTTATATACTAATTCTTTGTATTTATCTTTGTCCGGAGCACAAATTACCGACGCAAAATTGAACATTTATGAAGCAACAGGAACAGCGGCGCAAACCGTTAACTTATACAAATATACCGGCACTTCGTGGAATGAAAATACAGCTACATGGAATAAGGTTTCTCCCTCAGGTTATTCTATTATGCTTGATTCTGCCTCTTCGGCATATGGCAGTTTGGCTCAGTTCAATATTTTGAATTTGGTTAAACAATGGAAAGACGGCACAGCAGATCAAAATAAAGGAGTTTTGCTTAAGCACAGTAATGAAGATAATTCCGCTAAGTTTAAGGGATTCTGCTCAGCGGAGTCATCAACAGATAATCCATATGTCAGCATAACATATACAGATGTGTCAAACCCTACAGAAGCCGGCAAAACATATTTAATCAGAAATAACAGTAACGGTAAATATCTATGTAGGACATCTTCGGGTGCACTTTCTTTGTCCTCGTATACAGGTGCAGACAGTGAAAAATGGCAGCTTCAGGGTCTTAACAATGGTACAGTCAGAGTAGTAAATATGGCGGATGCCGAGTCTGCTTATGGAGATCATACTTATGTTTTATATTCATATTCCGCACTTCCTTCAATAAGGTATGGTGATTCAAATTTAGAAATGCTTGAAGACCAATGTTGGATTTTAGATGGAACAGACATTTCCTCTGTACGCATTGTAAGCCAAAAATACTCTTCTGAGATGATCTCGGTCTCCCCCTATTTATCTTATGCAATATTCTCAACTTCTGATAATACTTATTCAAGGTGGTCTTTTGTTGAATGCGGAAACACATACTCTGTTCCTTCGATAGTTTCAGGTGAGTATGATACTGCTAAATTTAACACAACGGGTGCGACAGGACTGATGGGAAAAATGAATTGTTATTCATACGCCGTAGGGTTTTATACGGATACAATATCATCTCTGCAGCCCGGCGCCCTTTCCTCCAATTGGTTTAATATATATGACTATGAAGAAAACACTATAACAGGAAAAAAGATTTCTGATGAAGGAATCTTATTATGGAGCAATTACATTCTTGATTCTTTAGATGCAGATATTAATATACTCAAAGGAACAACCGGAGAAGTGTATCATTATCCTCTCTCTGCAGGCGAAAAGATCGTTGGCCCATGGAGAAAAGTTGCACTTGTTTTAGATGTAACATACAATTACGGAGACCTTTTTGATTATGATTATCATTGGTATGTAGAAAGTAATGACGGATATTGGTCACACAAAAGAGGTAGATCTAATGCATCTACAATAGATGCAGCCAATGCTTTGATTTCTGATCCGGAACTTTGCGACAGGGGCTACACTAATGGCCTGAATTATTCTGTTTTTGTTGGTTGGTATAAAATCAGGGCAAACAATGTTCTTACCTGCGCAGACCGACAATCTTCAAATTATTTTTTATGGGATAATGCTGGAGATATAGCAGCAAACAATAATACTGTTTATCCGGTTGATACTTCACCCTGCCAGATTATGGGGTGTATTGAGTATGCTGATTCTACGTCTTCTCTTATAACGAACGGAAATGATTTGGTTAATACTATGTCATGGGCTGCTGATGTGGATTGGTATGGTGTAATGGTTCAGAGCTCTGGATATTATAGAATCTTCTCACTGATTCCACAAGACTCTTTGGTTGATCCATGTGCAGCAGTTTATGATAACGGAACTTTGCTTTTTTTCAACAACGACTTATCTGCTGCGGATCAAAATTTTAATATGTATGTATACCTTCTACCGGGAGTTCTATATACAATCAGAATCTCGGGCTACAGCGAATCAAGCTATGGAGATTATTTATTGTATATCCAAAAAATCACATAAATTCAAGAAAAAGGAGATGTATTTTAATGAAAAAAGCGTTTATATGGATAATAGTACTGATAACAGCAATTGCCGCTGTTGCAACAGGAATAGTTATAGGCACTGTGAATCGCACGGCTGCAAGCAAGAAAGATTTACAGAAACCGGCAAATGAAATAACGGATACCGGTGAAGATTTACACAATAACACACAGAATGATATAAAAAAAATCACCGCCGAGGAAGTAAAGAGCGTTCTTCTCGGAACGACGTCTTTTGAAGAATCAGAAGCGCGGCTTAAGAATCTTAAGTGGAAATACCTCGGACAGTTGCTCGATTCTTCCATGACGACGCGTTACTTATATGTTATCGAAGGAGATGAAGGATTGATTGTTGTAATGTCGCCGATCATTAACCTGTACGACATGTCATTCAGAATCGATTTTGAAGATTCAACTTATTTAATAACGGAGGAAGGCACGGTCAACGCAAAGACAAAAGAAGCTCCTGACGCGCAGACACTTGCGAAGCTCAATAATACTCTTTTCTTTAAAGTTGAAGTTAAAAATAATATAAGTGAGGAAGCACTGCTGAAAGACTACGGCAATACATGGTATTTTGAGACATACGATCAATATATTGCCGAAAAATCCAATACAAAAACAGGAACTGATCACGTCCCTGAGGAGCCGACGCCTTCTCCGGTTCCTTAATAATGAGGCACATGTTTGTAATCAGCAAACTGCCTGATACAGATTGATCATTAAGATTATAAAAAACCCGTCAGAATAAAAGAACCGGTGAATGCTTTTGAAAGTGATCTCCGGTTCTTTTTCGCTGTGCACGGCATTTCACACAAAT
>CAJOPP010000419.1 GCA_905236365.1 uncultured Lachnospiraceae bacterium | reverse complement strand
TCGCCGTTGGGGCGTCGTTTTGCTTTTGCCATGGGATCACTCCTTTCTCAGACACACAACATACCACACCCCGCGCCAAAAGTCCAGTCCTTGCGGAACTTTATCAGTTCGGACACATTTGTCTGTTCCGATTTACGACGTAGGGGCGATAAACCGAAATCATTATCCCGTGTTCTCTCCAAGATAAGTCAAGAAGGAATCAGAGACGGTTTTGATAACTGCATTACCATTGAAGACACAAATGGCAACCGTAAGCTTTTGAAGAAACGGTATGACCAGAAAATTGACTCTGTTGCGGCAATGATGGATGCTTATGTAGCGTACAAGGCGAACAGAGATGCTTTTGAGGGATAAAACGTACTTGACATTACTCCATGAATATGATACAATGTTTTATCGCCAAAAATGGTTCTGTATTTGAAAGGAAAGTTTATCAAATGAAAAAGACAATTGTATGGATTCTTATGCTGGCCTTAACGTTGTCACTGATTGGATGCAGTGCTGACAAGTCAGAAGAAGGAGTTTTAGACGGTATAACAAATGCAGTAACATCAATTGGAGATGGTATGCAGGAAATTTTTAGTTCATCTAGTGACACATACACATACAAAAATGATGAATGGGATTTATATATTGCAACGTTTGTTTCACAAAAGACAATAAAAATTGAAAATTGGTATCGCTTTTATGCTAGCGACGAGTATCCGTTCAAATATGATCATGATGTTATAGTCGTAAGCACAGATGACGATGCTGCTGGTTTTTATTGGCTTGACGATGATCATACTGCTTTTGCAATTACAATCAAAGACGAAGAAAATTCACGCTTTGAAGAACCTAAAACAGTTGGATTCACGAAAAATAACAATACAACAGAATCCCATGTTTCCACTGGTAAGAATATATTTACATATAGGCATGATAAGTGGGATCATTATGTAGCAGTTGCTACCTCCGATACTGTAATTACTATTGAATGCTGGTATAGGTTTTCGGCAGGTGAAGGAGCAGATCCATTTGAATATTCATATGATGTCTGTTCTTTTTCCACGATAAGTGGCGAAAAAGATTTCAAATGGCTAGACGATAGCCATACAGCATTTTCTATTACGATATTGGACGAAAGAAATTCAAGATTTGATGAGCCTCAAACAGTTTGCTTTGGCTTGAATTCTGACTATCTTGCAACAGGACTTAATGGGCAGAGCACGGTATATACTTATTTGAATGATTCATGGGACCTTTATGCCGCAACTTTTTTGACGGACAATACAGTAAGAATTGAAAACTGGAATAGATTTATGGCTGGCGAAGATGGCGATCCATTTTGTTATGAGCATGACGTCATGATACTTTGCTCCGATTTTGGCGAGAGTTCATTTGCATGGCTTGACGATACGCATGCCGCATTTACTGTACGAATGATGGATTCAGAGAATAGTCATTGGGATGAAATTACAGAGGCTTCATTTGTGATTTGTGGTAATTTTGCTGAGCAATATCTCCTACCTGCTATTGAATATGAGAATAGAGTTCCAGAAGAAGATGACGAGTTAGATGATTCAGAAGAAGCAAGTGAAAATTTCGGTTAAATCAAAATAAATTTAGTAGAAACACTATAACTACAATTAAATAATTTATAAAGATCGCTTCGGCGGTCTTTTTTTATGCCTTTAGAAAGCGAGGTGATATGTAGAATGGAATTGGTGAATACTCCTTCCCGGCGGCATAGCTCTTTTGCGCTTCCTCCCAGTGGTTCAGCGGTTCGGCGAGGGTGAACCCCGACGCCAGCTTCACCACCATATTGCGCACGGATTTGAACTCCTTGTTCTCTTCCATCGGAATCTTCTCCGGCATTTTATCCGTGTACAGGCGGTAGGTGTCGCACTGATATCCGTACCATTGATCGTAAAGTTCGGCGAGCTGCGGATAGGACGCGATCTTTTTCACAATGACGTCAACCAGTTCTTTGGTGTCCTTTTGCAGATATCCGTACACTTTCTTTCCCTTGTGCTCTGCCAACTTTATCTGCAGTTCCATCAGCAGCAGTTCCATTTCAGGATCGTCATAGGTTTCCGTTTTGATGCCATCGAGAATGTCCTCCATCCGATCCCGGAACGAGTCCTTGAGCTCATCCCGGACGTAGGTCTGATTCCGATATACTTCCATCATGTCCTGACGGAAAATATCCTGCGCGAATGTACGCTTGATCGCGCGGATGCCGTCCGTGTTGAGAAACGCTTCGTTCGGATCGCTTGACCAGACCATCACATGACAGTGCGGGTGTTCTTCCTTCTGATGGAACGCGGCGTACCATCTCAGGTGTTCCGGCTTGATGCGCATTTCCCGCGCGATATCGTTCCGGTGGGATCGGATCAGGTTCATCCATTCCGTTGCGGAGTTGTATCCGAGGCGTTCGGCATCTTCCCTCTGCAGAGAAAAGATCAGCGTCCAGACGTTGCCGGGGTGCTCGTCGATCTCC
>CAJOPP010000418.1 GCA_905236365.1 uncultured Lachnospiraceae bacterium | reverse complement strand
GTCTGCCGCATTCCATTCACATAAAAACAAGCTACAAAGATCCATACTGCCACGTCGGAAAGAAGAAACCGTTTACCAACCCATAACTGAATAAACGGTTGAAATAATGCACAGAAACATACCGTAGCAAAACTGTAAATCCAGAAGTTTGCAAATAAAATATTGCGAAAAGTTGTTTCTGTTTCCTCTTTTGAGCCTTTTACTACCAAATTTCCCACACTGGCGGTAATCGAATTGAACACCTTGACGATCAGACTGTTCAGCGTATTTAAAATCAAGGTATAGTTCGAATAAAAACCAAGAATGGTCAACCCTAAAATCTTAGAGATAATCAGATTATCTGTACTGCTGACAATCACACTTCCAATTTTCTGTGTCATCATCGCATAGATATTCTTTTTAATGGATGCAGTATCCTCAGAACTTAACGGTTCTATTTCTTTCTCCAATAGATATGGATATTTCTTATCTGCAATTTTGGAAATAATTACATTTTCCAATCTGGTAAAAACAATCTGCGTTAAAAGGAACAAAAAATAGTTATGTGTTGCAATCAGGAAAATCAACTGTACAACCCTTGTTGCAACCGATGCTCCCATTGTGGTAAGAGAGGAAATATAATCTTCCTGATTACAGATAATAATGGATCTTTTATATGTATAAAAATACGATATTCCTGAATTAAGTACATACATCATAAAATAAAGATGAATATATGGAATATCCGGCATTTCTTTGATAAAAAAACGTAAAAATGGCGTAATTGCAAATCCCATTCCTAAGACAAACCATCCTATAATGGTATACAATTTTTTATAAAGACGCATTAAACTTTTAATTTTCTCTGTATTATTCTCACCTACCGGTTGATACAAGGAAAAAATCATTGCCGTTCCAATGCCCATTTCAGACATGGACAACATAGATAAAATATTGGAAAACAGGCCATTTAATCCCAAATATTCATCCGCTAGAAAGTTTACAAAAACTTTCCGATTGACTAATTGCAATACCATGATCACAACAGAACCCATCACTGTAAAAAACGCATTTCTGACACTATTCTTTGTTCTACTCATAATTTCTTTTTCCTTATCAACTAATCATCAATCACTAAAAATATTCTCTCCAAACCACTGTTCAAAAACCGCATACAATGCAACGGATAAAGCAGCAGCTTTCATACAAATGCACATTTTAAAATGCATTTCTCCCAATACCTTCAACACAATATAATAACAAACCAGCGAAACCCCAAAGGCAGCTACAATTATTATCGTATTCAGACGTTTATATAAAATATACTGTTCTTCTTCATTATCACTCAGAATCTCTGCCAATTTTCGTGTCATCTGCTTTATGAAACCTTTTAAAAACATTAGAATCACCAAAGTCAGACATCCGACAAATACTGTAATCATATTATTCATATCGAAACCTCATTCTTTTTGAACCCGACCACCAAACAGACACACCTGCTGATTCTATCATAACATCAAACCATAAACAGCCCACTTTATATTGTATCCTCACCATAAGTAATCTGTTCATAAAAGGCATACTCACATAAAGCGTATACTCCTGTCATTCCTCCATTAAAAAAGGAAAACTCAATCCCTGGAGACAACAATGCAATTACCGCAAAAATCAAATAACCCAATATAATAACGAACACGATCAAAAGCATATTTCCCCTTCGCCGATAATTCTCCTGTTCCAAATCCCAATCTGACCGGTTTCCAAAATGCTTCTCCAGCATCTTAGCAATCCACCTTTTCATCGGTGGTTTAATCAACATCATAAAAAGAAAAACAACGATCGATGCGATCACCGCATGAATATCATATATATGAGACTTTGCATGACTTACTACCTTATGCATTCTGCTCTCCTTTTATCTGCATTCCACCACAATATTCTTTAATTCCTGTTCAAAAGAATCCTGCAACCGCTGAATCTTTTCCATGGCTTCCTTGCCCTTTTCTTTTAACTGCTTATAATCTTCAACATACTCGATTGTTTGCACGATTGCTTCTTCCGTTGTCTGGGTACAGGCATGTATCATGGGTTCATACGCAACACTGTTATATAATCCCTCAAATTTACGACTATAGGAAAATGGAATTGTTGCAACTCCCGTAGAAAATGCTGCAATCGTGGCATGCATACGTGCAGCAATCAATACATCCAAACCCGCAATAAACGTCTTTGCAGCCATAGGAGTATCAAACACATCCACTAAAACCGTCTGTGGATATTTTTTATGAAGGATTTTACACACTTCATAATCACTCTCCACAGCACTGGCTTTTCCTGTACCCACATGACTGATGAGGTAAATTTCGTACTGCGAATGATTTAACAAACGCTCCAGCACACCTTCACAATACCTCCGATGTTCCACCGTTAACGTAAGCTTGGCATGCTCATATCCACCATCCCACAACAGACCGGAGGGGTTCAATCCTATTCGGATCTTATCATCCTGTACTCTCTCCCTTTGCTCATAGGGTAATGCAAAAGCCACATCCGCTGCCAGTTTGACCTGCCTCCCGGAAAGTTCTTCTGCAACTTTTTTTGAAACTTCATCCCGGGCAAATACATAGGTACTTTTACGAATGACCGTCTTTGCCCACTGTTTAACCAGCTTACGGCGATATGGTCCATATGTCTGGGGACCCAGAACAAACGGTGTTCCTGAAAAAATTGCCATCCGTTTAATCAATGTTGCCATGTAAAACCGCTTTTTTCCATAAATATCCGAAAAACTATCTCCCCCTGTAAAATCTACAATCAGATCACTGTCCCGAAACACTCGATTCAACTTCGTCCAAAATCCGATTTTTTTATAACGTATCGGAAGACATTTCACTTCCTGACCAGAATCATACACACATATACGAGGTTTGATATCAAATAAAACGGAAGTAAATTCCACATCTATCTCTAATTCTTTTGCAACCTTACTCACTTCATTTGCAAAAGAATACGCCAAGGCTTCACACCCCATATTCGCAGATGCAAACTCTAATCCCAACAATGTAACTTTCATAATAATTACAAAACTCCTTTTATCTATATCTTTTTTTGAACAATTCTTCGTACCGTACCTAAGAATATTTTCATCTTTTGCTTTCCGTTTGCCTGCTTTGAAAGTTTTTGTAACAGGCTCCTGCTATAGAATGGCACTGTGCGCCCACAAATGCGATAACCGAGAAGTTTTGCTCTCATAGTTGTTTTTCGTGTATACTGATACTTCTGAATAATCTGCAAATCAGACAGAGCCTGCCATTTTTCCATTTGAAGATATCCTGCTGTCTCTGCCTCCTGCATCAGTTTCAAACCTGACATATTTCTGGCAAACACAATGTTCCTGCCTTCACCCTCTGAAAAATCCGGTTCACCGTCTTTTATATACCAGCCATCTCCACAAACAATATCCGCAGCCTCGCCAATTCCATCAAAACACAAACGACAATATGGATGTACATCTCTCCCAAGGATTCCTCCCCATGCTTTACTGTACTCCATTGTGTGAATGCCGCCATCCCGATCAATTGCAGTGGCATATCCCGGCCATCCGTTGCCCCGATAGCAAAGGGAAGCACAATCTTCCATTTTGCAATCCAATTGCATCAGTAGTTGTTGATTTGCGTCCTTACTGGGAAGACCCGCACAGAAAAAAGACAGTAAATAAAGAATTTCATCATACAACTTTTCATTTTCTTTTAATCTGCGAAGTGCCATAATGTCACAAGGCTTTCCAATTGCTGCATATCGCATTCCTTCCTCAATCTGATCAGAAAGATTCAGCCATGGAGAAGAGATCGAATATCGCGAACCACAGCATTCCAATATCTGTTCCCTGGTTCTGCTGACTCTGCAAATGGTTTCTGTAGGATGCTCCGGATCAACACATACCTGCAAGATCCCATCTACCTTCTTTGTTTCTAATAAAAAGAGTGCTAACGCTGTCAACACGCCCCCACTGGATGCTGTTTTGCGAATTTTAGCATCTGCGGCATGTGCTGCAAACGCCCCCTTTATTTTCCCCCACACCAAATCCTCACGTTCTCCATCTGAATAAGATTCCATGATTGGACAAACCGATTGCAAAAAGACATCTTCGTTTCCCTGAAAAACAGGATGCAGATATCCTTTTTTATTTTCCATCATCTCAATATTCCGTTCCGACTTGCAAATACCACAACCGACACAGTATTCCGAACAAAACCTGATTATATCCATATGATTCTCCATCTCGCTTTTCATCGTTGATCAACCGCACATCGCAATGCACGTTCCTCCTCCAGTTCCGTATAACAGACATAAAAAATAGCAATCACTATATAAGTATATTTCAAAGTCTGCAAAGCATCTACCCACCAAAGATTAATATAATAACATACTACACCGACTGCTGTCATCTTGAGAATCGGAGATCTATGTCTGTAAATTGCTTTGATCATCATTCCCACTGTGGATAAGATGATGAATCCATACGTTACAAGTCCCGGATATGCATATTTGATATATTGTGAAACATAATAATTATCAATGGACTGAATAAAAACGCCATTGATCTCAGCACTAAACCCTCGTGATACGCCTCTTCCAATCCATGGATTCAGCCAATCCAATTTAAAAATTAACGGAAGCATCTTGCGATACTCCTCACTATCCTCCAGTCTCTCCACCTGTGCTCCAAATGAAATTGCGAATTCTGTTCCAAAAATCTGATCCACAAGACTGGCCAGCTGCATCAAAATATACTTTCCAATTTCCGTTCCATGAAAAAATAACAGAAAGATCCCAAGTGCTGCAACTGTAACTGCAAGCCCCAAAAATGTCTTTTTTATATTGATAACGTTACTGCAGAGCAGAATCAAAAACAGCTCCAATACAACAATTCCAAGCGTAGAACGGGAACCCGTCAAAAATACATTCAGTATTAAAAGCAACAAAAGAAATGGACGTTTAAAAATAAAAACCTCGTTTTTTTCCAAATCAATGCAAATAAGCGGGATTAATAAAATAAGATACAACCCATATCCTAACGGATGTCCACAAGGTCCCATAATACGATATTGTCCGGATCGATATGAATTTCCCACAGCTGTAGGAACTGTCTTTAAAAATTTCAACATTAATGACTGTCCACAGGCATAATCAACAAGACCAAGAAATCCAAAGAAATACGCACTCCGAACTGCCCAGAGAATAGCTTTCTCCACACCAATTACATATCGGATTCCATAAATCAACATAAACATTGTAATAATTTCAAAAAACACCATAAAAAAAGCATTGATATCTGCTCGAAATACCATTGTATATCCGCATACAAAAAGGTAGGCAGCAATCGGAATGACCAACTTACACTGTGCGATCGTTGTACAAAAGTGTGTAAACAACCTGGGATTCAAAATCATATAGATCAGTATCAACAAAACACCCAGACGAGTACAAGTCAGATCGTATCCAATATGCAGTCCGAAATACTGTGGCATAATATAATCCACAATTAATAAAAATGCATTTAAATAATAAAATAGATTTAAATTATTTAATTGTGTTTTTTTACCATAACTGCTGTAAGTCATTCGCTATTTCTCCGTTCCACCAGAATCACAATCTATTTATAATCTCGATTCCAAGACTGCTTCCGGAAGCTATATCGTATGTAAGTATTCATCAATGGATGAAATGATCACATTCGTATTTGATATATATGGTCGAAACGTTCTTTCCGGAAGTTCTTTCACACACTGCTCCAGATTTTCCATCTCATAACACGCACAGATTATCCCAAGATCATCAAACTGATGAAGAAGTTGCAGCTGATGATCATCTACATGTTCTCCGTATTTTGCCAATCTTGGAACCGCAATCACTTTCTTTCCCAACTTTACAGCACTGATTATGACTCCGGTTCCCCCATGTGTTATCACCGTTGTCGCCTGATTCATCGTATCTGAAAACTCCATCCTGTCCATAAACTGTACATATTGGTAATGCTGCGGATGATATGTACTTGAGCCAATCTGCGCTATCATTTCCTCTTGTATGACCCCTTTCTCTACTAACTCATCCAGCTTTTGAAGCAATCGGTCAAATTGAAATTTTTGAGATCCCAATGTTACAAATATCATATTTCACCTCGTCAATTAATATATTCCGCCTTTGTAAATCGCCTTTGGGTATAATTTTAACATTTCTTCCCACTGTACATAAAACTGGTCTGCCCAATGATAAAGCAAACTTCCACTCTGGGTTTTTGATGTAACTTTCGCAAAAGACTCAATATAGATTAGTTTCTTTCTGAAAAGTTTCATGATCAACGCAAATGGAATGGTTGCCAGCACACCCGTCATGATCACAACATCCGGTCGTTCCTTCATATAGACCCGTAGCGAGAGGATAGTATTTACCAATAACTTCCAAAGAAACAGAGGTTCCTTTCGATTGATCTGCTTTAAATAATATACTTTACAATCCTGCTGTCCAACGCTATACTCTGTTTTCTCTGTCAGTATCACACTGTCATATTTTTCCATTAAAGGTTTCATCATCATTAACTGCTCAAAATGTCCACCGGATGATGCGGCAAATACAATTTTCATATCTTTATCTCCGTTCCTGTGTGTAATATGGTATTAATCCAAGAATATTTTCTTTTTTCATCTCACATTGCATCACACTATATACTCTGGTAGAAAAAAACTCTTTTATAAACAGGATTCCAAATGCTAATACAAATCCAACCGCTCCACCTAGCAGGATAATCAACTTATAATTCATTACACTGTATGCCGTATAGCGTTTAGCCTCATCAAGAATCTGAAGGGAACTGGTTCCCAACAGGTCATTGATCTCTTGTGTAAACGCCTTTGCCATAGCATTTGTCACAGCTACTACATTATCCGGAGTCTCCATTGTCGTCACAAGTGTCAGCTCATATCCATACGATTTTGAAGTAGTACTGGCACCATTTAAAAAAATCTTATTCGAATTAACCATGCCCTGAAGCATCTCAGCCGATAAACCTGTATCTTCCAACATTGCCACCGCTCTTTCACAAACTCTGGAACTGTTCAACAAGCCTGCATAATTATTCATTACAGTAACACCATTCGTGGAATCCTGATACGAACCATACACCGCACTGAATATGGTCGCACTCGAACTGTAATTTAACCGTTCTCCTACAGTCAACACGTAAATATATGCTACCAACAGTCCGATCAAGGTAACCAGAAATACTACAAATTTCATTTTCCATAATCGATAAAATGCTACTTTGACATTCTCTAAAATATCATAATCTGCCATTTCAAGTTCATTCACATCCACTTTCATTGCCATCTCCTATTTGTAAAAAACACTTTACATTAATAATATATTTATTTACTCTTTTTGATAATAACTGCAACCAATAAAATTGCTACCAGAACCATGCTTGCCAATCCAAGAATTAATCCCTTATCATCTTCCTGCATACTCGTCTCATCTACAGGTGCGTACTCCTGGGAATCCGTATCTTTTTTTTCTTTTACAGTAATCGTTTTAGTACCCACAACAAAACTTTGCGGTTGATCCGTTTCATCTATATATTGAATTGCCACGTCTACCTGATACTCTCCCGGTTCTTTAAATACTACACTGGTATTCTGAGTTCTTGTCGTACCGACTGTCAATGAACCAATCGTACTGCTTCCAATCTGTTCATCCCCTACCGAAACCACATGTGTTGCTGTTTTGACATCGGTATGACCGATCACTTCAAAACTGATTGATGAAGTCACATTTTCACCGGCAACAACTGTTGTTGGCATTTTATCCGAGAGTACAAAGAACGGGACATCTGTTCCTACCGGCACCCGTACAGAAACATAATTTAACGGATTCCCATCATGAATAATGGTCACCGAAAAATCCACACTGGTACTGTTCATCACTTTGTTTGCCACAAACTCTACGCCGATTTCTTTTGTTTCACCGGCTATAATCTCATCAATATATACCTGAGCAACCGTTCCATATACCGGCATAATTCCATCCGGACAGGCAATATCCACAAGCACACCTGTAACCGATTCCATGCCGTAATTTTTAAACTCCATGGTCATTGTAAAGTTCTCTCCGGGAACAATCTGTTCATCTGTAACAGAATAACTTTCCAGCAAAATCATCGATGTCTCTGAAGCCTCCACATTTATTGAACCTCCAATCCAGGCCATCATCAGGACAACTCCCAACAACGTAAGAGTTTTCAGAGAAAAAAACATAAAATTCTTAGCTTTCACTTTTTTTACCCCTTTTCCGTGTGCGTTTCTGATACTGTTTGTATGCAATATTTCCATTCAGATTCTGTTCTCCCTTCTCGTCAACAAAATAGTAGTCATATTCTTTCACATTATGACGATATACATCCAAAGGAATCTTATTTACAATCATACCATAATAGCGTTCCTGAAATAATTGAATCTTTGCCTTTGCATCTCTGATTTCTTTCTTTCTTGTTTCACCCAAAGTCGATATCAAAATAATTCCATCCACTTTATTAAAAAGCACCTGTGCATCCGGCACAACAGCCAAAGATGGAAAATCAAACAAAATATAATCAAAATCTTCCTCGAGCGTTTCAATAAAGTTCTCCATATAATCAGAACATAACACTCTCGTCGGATTGCTAATATATGCACCACACGGCACATAAAAAAGTTTATCAATATTCGTCGAATAGATTACTTCTGACTCAGGAATCTTTCCTTCCTCTGCCTTGAGCAGGTAATCAGCCAAGCCCAGCGTTGTCTCTGCGTTCAGCTTTTTATATTTAAGAGCTTTACGAACATCACAATCAATCAGAAGCGTTCTCTTATGACAATTTGCCAATGCAATTCCGATACTAATACTTGTCGATGTCGTTCCCGCAAGCGGAGAACATCCTGTCAATAAAATCTTCTGTGCCGTATCTCCATTTTCTTTTTTGTTCACTATCTCTACTACAATCTTATCAATTGCTGCATTAACCAATTGATCATCATTCATGTATAGATTAATCTGCTTCATCTTCAAATGTACGGTCTCTCCTCTCGTATTTTTAATACTGATATATATTGTAAATCATTCAACAAATCAAATTATCGCACAAACAAAAAACAGTATATACGTATTAAATTGAAAAATCAATGTTTTTTATAAATTCATTTTATTTTTATAAAAACTTTTCCTTATTTATACTATTTACAGCTTTCAAACAGCTTTATCATTCAATCAGAAAAATCGAAATATACCTTACATAGCCCCTTTCATAGTCAAGACTCGCTTGCGAGTCTTGCGCGCCGGATTCGGGTCAGCTTTAGCTGACAAATTCCTAACCGAATCCGTGCGCATCCTC
>CAJOPP010000417.1 GCA_905236365.1 uncultured Lachnospiraceae bacterium | reverse complement strand
TAATGATGCACTTAGAGTCGGTGTTCCTGAAAGTGTCGCCTTATGTCATAATGCATGTGTAAAGGTCCACTGAATTCCGGTTGCCCGTATCTCTTCTGCCTCTGCCTGTCCCACCTTTTCAGCAAGTGCAACATCATCTGCTGCGGCAAATCCGATATTATGTGGAAACAATACCAGATCATCTACATTGTTATGTCCATGAACCGCATCTACACCATAGATCAGTGGAATTCCAAGACGACTTTCTAGTGCAGCCTTCTTGTAAGCATTCACTCTGTCTGCCCAGTTTTCAACTGAATTGCCATCCGGCGGTATGGAACCTCCGGCACTGAACATAGAGCCAATCGCATAATTTTTCACATCTTCCGGAGAAGCTCCTCCATTGGCTTCATTCTGTTCTGGCTGAGCCATCTGTCCAATCTTCTCATCCAATGTCATAACAGAAAGAAGTGCTTCCACTCTCTCATCCACAGACTTGGACGTGTCTGTCCAGATTGTTTTCTTTGCTGCCAATTCTGTTTCATCTGTGACACCCGCCGCCCATGCAGCATAACTATCCTGCTTTGTGTCCGCAGATGCTGTGATTCCACCAGTTCCAATCAAGCTAAACGCCATAACCAAAACCAGCAACCACGCCAACCGTCTTTTTCTACTTTTCATAGATAATACCTCCTATTATTTTTAAACACTATAAGTGTTTCAGATATCATCCATTATACACAATTTTAAACAAAAAAGAAGTGTGTTTTTTTTGTTTTTTGTTCAAATTATTTCGATTTCATTTTTAAAAAAACAATTTCTGATTTTTATAACAAAAATTTCCTTAAAACGTCAAATATATTATCGAAAATATAATAAACATTTACATTTCAGCATAAAGTCATTTAACAAAAAGATCCCCGTATGTAATTTTCATACGGGGATCTCCTATTCGTTTCGATATCTTTCTTAAATAAAGTGTGCTGTCAATCTGTAAGTTTATCTAATGCTTCTCTTGACAAATCTCCATTTTCTATCATTGACATTACAAATTCCTTCATATCGTTATGATACCAAAAGTGAACATGCTGCAAATATAATTTTCTTTTATAATCTGTTTCGGACACCAAAATCTTATAAGAGTAAATCTTTCCTTCCCGCTGTAATTCCAAATACCGTTTCTGTACCAGCTTTGCAAGAAACGTAGAGACCGTCTGTGGCTTCCAGTTCTTTTCATAAATCGAATTCACCCTTTCCACAACATCAGACAATACCGGTTCTTTCTCACTATCCCAAACTGATTTCATTACTACCTCTTCACTCTCTGTTAATTTTGCCAACGCCATAATCTGTGCCCCCATTTCTGCCATAAATTTCTGAAACTGTTCAGGGTCCAATTTTAACACTCAATCCATTCTTGTATTGAATCTTAAATTGCAAATCATTTTTTTCGAACCCAATTAATAATTCGTCTTTACATAATTATGTCCAATTCAGGCACTTTATATTCTTTTCTCGTATCTATTCAGCAGGCTGAACAGTAACCTTTTTCTCTTCTATTTTTTCATATCATATTGTCAAGACTCGCTTGCGAGTCTTGCGCGCCGGATTCGGGTCAGCTTGCCGCCCCGGTTCCAATTCTTGTTTTCCTTGCTACAGCATTATATTGACTTCCGTTTACCTTTACAGAATCCGTAAGTTCTCCATCAATATAAATATGTTTCCAAACTTCCACATAATATCCTTTATGCTCATAGGTAATACGTTCTGTCCCTGCAGGCAACGTATCATCATAGACGGTCTGTGCAGCTCCCGGCTCAAACTCTTCAAGTATCTGACTTTCAAATTCAATTCGACGGTTAGAAGGTCTTGTTTCATGTCCATAAATAGCAACAGAAATCACACCGCCGCCGGCATACGCATCAATATAAATGGGATATTCGGTATTGTTGGTAAAACAAAAATCCTGATATCCCTCTGCAATGGCTGCGTCCATTCCCTTTTTCACATAATCCACTGTCATGGAATGAGGATATCTCTCATCCACCTGCAATTCTGCTTCAAGAACAGCATTGTAAAGGGTTGTAGCAACCTGACAGATTCCACCTCCCAAGCCGTCCACCAATTCCGAATCCACATATTGACCCGCATTGCCATATCCATTTTCTTCTGTAAACGGAGCAACCGTATTATATACAGAAAACTGTTCTCCCGGAAGAACAACACTATCTGCAATCTTACTTGCTCCAACAATCAGATTCTGAATTCGTTCCGGTACGCGATTACTGTATTCTGTCGCATACCGTCCCAGCAGACTGTCAATTCCATAAAAATCTTCTTCGGTATATTCCGGATGGGTCACTTCCGTAACTGCTTCCATTTTTAAATCCTTTGCCTGCCATACTTTTTCAAATTCTTTCTCAACAGCTGCCACGGTTCGATCCGTCATTAAAGTAACACCATCCTCACTTGCATATACCACAAACTCACCATTCGATCTGACAACTGTAGCATTTTTAGCCTGCTTCATCAAATCCCACGCCTCATTCGTCAGCTTTTCTTCCAACAGACCCTTATCAAATTCCTTTTTAGGAATAATTGTCACCGCGTCTTCCTCTAATGCACGTATTTCTTTATATCTGGTCAATATATTTCCTTTTCTCCCATACGAATACGCTTCTTTCACCGCTTCTTCTTCATCTACCGTTACTTTAATATCCGACAACGGAATCTCATACTCTCCAATCTCACTGGTCAATATAAGCTTCATTCCTCCAATGTTATTTATATAATTGTGATAGGCGTTTTCAGCTTCCTCCATCGTCATCCCACTGACATCTATCGTATCCAGATAAATTCCTTTATAGATTGTATCTTCCTTTGCCATGTCATCCAAATTCGTATTTGACGAGGCAATTACTGCATTTACAGTTTTATAGTCCGCATGACATAGCATAAAAGCCATTACTCCCATTATACTCAACAGCATAATTTTGAATATCGATGTTCCCGATTTTCTTTTCCCAAATAAATAGCGTTTTCTGCTTGTATATCTCCTCATTCCCATAGGTCACTCCTCATTATCTGTGCCTCTCGCCTTCGGCTCAATGCTGGACATTCGCCATATTCCCGTCTTTTTGTGCAAGCACAAAGACGGGTACATGGCTCATTGTTTTCACATCTCGCCTTCGGCT
>CAJOPP010000416.1 GCA_905236365.1 uncultured Lachnospiraceae bacterium | reverse complement strand
TTACATTGGGATCATATTTGCAGTTATAATCAAATCCCCGGATCAACATCCTCGTGAAAAAAATTGTAAATCTCCTGTGCTACCTGTGGCGTAATTCCTTTCACTTCGGACAATTCTTCTATCGTTGCATTTTTGATTTTATCAATCTCTTTAAAATACTGCATCAATGCCTTGCGTCTTGCGGGTCCCACACCGTTAATATCATCTAAAATACTATGAACCTGTTCTTTGCCCCGCAATAACTTGTGATAGGTAATGGCAAAACGATGGGCCTCATCCTGAAGTCTTGTAATCATTCCAAACACTTCACTGTTCTTTGGAAAATTGATTTCTTCATTATTGTAGTAAAGTCCTCTGGTTCTATGGTTATCATCCTTTACCATTCCACAGACAGGAATGTGAATATTCAACTGTTCCAAAACCTTCAGTGCGATATTCACCTGTCCTTTTCCTCCATCCATCATGATAATATCCGGATAAACATCGAAGCGTTCATCCGTAAATCGTCTGGTCAAAACCTCTTCCATGCTCTTGTAATCATCCGGTCCGGTCACAGTACGAAGCTTAAATTTACGATAAGCATTTTTTTTCGGACGTCCTTTTTCAAATACCACCATTGATGCAACAGACTGGTATCCACTGGTATTGGAAATATCAAATGCCTCCAACCGGTCCGCCAGCGGAAGTCCTAACATCAGTGCAAGTTCGTTTGCTGCACCTACTGTTCTTGCTTCCTCCCGCTTGAGCTTCTCCAAATCCCTTGAAAGAACAACCTTTGCATTCTCTCTGGCAAGATCGATCATTTTGGATTTTTCACCTTTCATCGGTGTGATGATATGAACTCTTCCTCCTCTTTTTTCACCAAGCCATTGTTCTAAAAGTTCCTGCTCCTCCACAGCAAATTCCGTAAGCAATTCATTGGGAACAAACGGCGTCCCCGAATAATACTGTTTGATGAACGCCTCAATAATCTGTGATCCGGAATCTTTGCCGGTCTGTTCCATATGAAAATGCTCTCTTCCAAGCAACTTGCCATCCCTGACAAAAAAAACAGAAACAACAGTCTCTTCGTCTTTTCTTGCCATCGCAATGATGTCTCTGTCGATTCCACCAGTTTTAACAACTCTCTGCGAGCCTGTCACATGGCGGACGCTCTCCATCAGATCACGATACTCTGCTGCTTCTTCAAATTCAAACTCTGCCGCCTTTTCTTTCATTTTTGTCTCCAGATCAGCAAGGACTTTCTTATAATCCCCATTCAAAAAAGCCAGAAGGCGATCGATTCGCTCTCCATATTCCTCTTTGGATATGTACCCCTGACAGGGGCCTGCACACTGCTTCATCTGATAATAAAGGCATGGTCTCCCTTTTCCTATCTCCTTTGGTAACGATTTATTACAGGTTCGGATACCGTAAAGTTTTTTGACCAGTTCAATGGTATCCTTCACAGCTCCGGCACTGGTATAAGGTCCAAAATATTTGGCACCATCCCGTTTCATCTGCCTTGCAAATAATACTCTTGGAAAATCTTCCTGTACCGTCACCTTCATGAAAGGATAGCTCTTATCATCCTTTAACATGGTATTGTATTTCGGCCGATGCTCTTTGATCAGATTATTTTCAAGCACCAGAGCTTCCAGTTCCGAGTCCGTCACAATATATTCAAAATAATGGATCAGCGTGATCATCTTCTCAATCTTCGGTCCCCGGTTGACGACCTTTCGAAAATAGGAGCTCACTCTCCTTTTTAAATTGATGGCTTTTCCAACATAGATAATCTCATCATCCTTTGCATGCATCAGATATACACCGGGCTGTTCCGGTAATTTTTTTAATTCCTCTTTGACATCAAAATCTTCTCTCATATATATTCCTTATCCTATTACTGTTCCAGCACAATATCAGTAACTTAAGCTTTTTCATCATCGCATCCATCGGCAAATCAAAGATTTGTCGTCACCTTCCACTCAAATGGAAGGCTTAAGTAAATGACATTAGTTCCGGCATTTGCAGAAATACCATTTATTTTATAAGACCGCTAAGCGAAAACAGACTGTGAATGTCATTTATCCACAGCCTGCCAAAACTCTTTCCATTCTTATTATATGGTTTCATTAAAAGAAGTAGCTTCAGCATCTCCCTCTAATGTTTCCACTTTTTCTTCTTCACCTTCTACCACTGCTGCTTTCAAAGTAGTTCCCGTAATCTCTTCAAAGATCTTCATAAATTCTTTACCGGTTATCGTCTCTTTCTCAATCAGATACTTTGCCAACGCATCTAACACATCTTCATTGTCTTTCAACATCTTATAAGCCTTGTTATAAGACTTTTTCATGATAGCCCGTATCTCATTGTCAATCTTGGTTGCAGTCTTTTCTGAACAATTCATAACTGCTCTGCCATCCAGATAACGGTTCTGTACAGATTCCAGAGCTACCATACCAAATTTGTCCGACATACCATACATCGTGATCATTGATCTTGCCATCTTGGTTGCCTGCTCAATATCATTTGAAGCACCTGTTGTAATGGATGGGAACTTGATTGCTTCTGCCGCACGTCCTGCCAAAAAGGTTACAATATCTGCTTCCATCTCTTCTTTGGTATTCAGATACTTCTCTTCCTCAGGAACCTGCATGACATATCCCAATGCTCCCATGGTTCTTGGGATAATGGTAATCTTTTGCACCGGTTCTGTATGTTTCTGTAAAGCAATACAAAGTGCATGCCCCGTCTCGTGATAAGCAACGATTTCTTTTTCTTTCTTGCTAAGAATCCTGTCTTTCTTTTCTTTACCAGCAAAGACCACTTCTACTGATTCAAACAAATCAGCCTGACTGACACACTCTCTTCCATCTTTGACTGCCGCCAATGCTGCTTCATTGATGATATTGGCAAGATCTGCACCAACTGCACCAGATGTAGCAAGTGCAAGTTCTTTGAAGTCTACGGTCTCATCCATTCTTACATTCTTGGCATGTACCTTTAACGTCTCAATTCTTCCTTTCAGATCCGGCTTTTCTACAATGACACGACGGTCAAAACGTCCCGGACGAAGAAGTGCCTTATCCAATATCTCCGGGCGGTTGGTCGCTGCCAAAATAACGATACCCTTTGAGGTATCAAATCCATCCATCTCGGATAGCAGCTGATTCAATGTCTGCTCCCTCTCGGAATCGCCACCGCCATATTTACTGTCACGACTTCTTCCGATCGCATCAATCTCATCAATAAATATGATACAAGGCGCCATTGAATTTGCCTGTTTGAACAAATCTCTCACTCTTGAAGCTCCCATACCTACATATAATTCCACAAAATCAGATCCGGACAGGGAAAAGAACGGAACATTCGCCTCACCTGCCACTGCCTTCGCCAGAAGTGTCTTACCAGTTCCCGGAGGACCGACCAGTAACGCACCCTTAGGCAACTTTGCACCAATATCCAGATAGCGCTTTGGATTGTGAAGAAAATCCACCATTTCCTTCAAAGATTCCTTTGACTCCTCCTGACCTGCAACATCCGCAAAAGTAACACCTGTCTTCTTCTCTACATAAAGCTTCGCATTGCTCTTGCCCATGCCCATCATGCCGCCACCTTTGGACACAGACCGAAAGAACAGCCACATGAGCAGATAGAACACACCAAACATTAACACCCAGGAAAGAATATTCCCAATTCTAGCAGAACTGCTCTCATCCACAGCTGTATAATCCAGTTCTCCATTCTTCTTCGCAGTCTCCAAACGATCTACCAGATTGATATCGGAAATGCGGGTCGCATAATAACTTTTCTTTGATGCTGACTCCTTCTGATTCTTCGGTATCACCTCAATGGTAGAACTGTAAATCCGGACAGTCTCAATGGAACCTTCATTTAACATATTTAAAAACTGACTGTAAGAAATCTCTTCTCTTTGTCCATCCTGATATCTGGCATATACATAAAAGAAGAGGAAGGTTAGTCCGACGGCTATGATCACCATAAATATACCGCCTCTGTTCGGAGACTTTCTTCCATTGTTATTATTTTGCTGATTATTATTTTCTTCCAAACTTCTTATCCTCCTGTTATTATTCTGCTATGATGTCTAAGTCAAAACTATGCATTTGGGGGTTGCTTCGACATCCTGCTATTAATCAAACATACCATCTTTAAACGATGGATTTTTGAAGCTCGCGGTGCCGTTCAAAACAGCTTCTTCTGTTTTATACTCTTCGCCCACGCGAATTAATAAAATGACTCCTTATAATAATATGTGTAATTCAGCACATTTTATTATAAATGTTATTTTCTAATTTATCAATCGCATTTTCGTGTAAATTCTGTGAAGTTGCTATTTTTTGTTACAGTTCAGTGGTTAGCCAGCCACCCCTGCGTCCGGTTAACCACTGAACTGTAACTTTTTATTTTTTATTTTCAAAAAAGTCCATTGACGAACCATTCCATTTCATATAAAATGAAATTTATATATGTCAACCAATTATACGGAGGAAAAGGATATGGCAGTCAAATATGTATTTGTCACAGGCGGTGTTGTTTCCGGTTTGGGAAAAGGAATCACAGCCGCCTCTCTAGGAAGACTTTTGAAAGCTCGCGGTTACAAAGTAACCTGTCAGAAGTTCGATCCTTATATCAATATTGACCCGGGCACCATGAATCCGATTCAGCACGGAGAGGTATTTGTTACCGATGACGGTGCAGAAACCGATTTGGATCTTGGTCATTACGAGCGTTTCATCGATGAAAGCCTAAATAAAAAATCAAACGTTACCACTGGTAAAGTCTATTGGAGTATCCTGCAAAAGGAACGCCGTGGAGATTTCGGCGGACATACCGTTCAGGTCATCCCGCATATTACCAACGAGATTCAGAGTCGCTTTTACCGCAATCTGGATTCAACAGATACGGAATTTGCCATCATCGAAGTGGGCGGAACTACCGGAGATATTGAAAGCCAGCCTTTCTTAGAGGCTATCCGTCAGTTTCAGCATACCGTCGGACATGATAACTGTATTATGATTCATGTCACATTGATTCCATATCTGAAAGCTTCCGGCGAGATGAAGACCAAACCAACGCAGGCCAGTGTTAAGAATCTTCAGTCTTTTGGTATCCAGCCGGATATTCTGGTATGCCGTTCCGACTATCCGTTAGATGATGGTATGAAAGATAAGATCGCATTATTCTGCAATGTTCCAAGTGAGAATGTCATCCAGAATCTGGATGTGGATGTATTATATGAAGTACCTCTTGCCATGGAAAAAGAACGTCTTGCAGATGTTGTCTGTAAATGTCTGAAAGTCGACTGTCCGGAACCGGATCTGGATGAATGGATTGCCATGATCGATCGTTGGAAGAATCCAATCAAGAAGGTCAAGATTGCATTGGTTGGTAAGTATGTATCCTTGCATGACGCATATATTTCTGTAGTAGAAGCCTTGAAGCACAGCTCCTTTGCTTATAATTCCGATTTGGAGATTCTTTGGAAGGATTCCGAATTATTAAATGACGATAATGTAGCAGAAGAATTAAAGGATGCCGATGGTATTATCGTTCCGGGTGGTTTTGGAGACCGTGGTATTGAGGGAATGATCAGTGCAATCCGCTATGCCCGTGAGAATAAGGTTCCTTATCTGGGCCTTTGCCTTGGAATGCAGCTTACAATTGTTGAATTTGCAAGACATGTATTGGGATACCACGATGCCCATTCCAGTGAATTTAATCCAAGCAGTGTACATCAGGTAATCCACATCATGCCGGATCAGGATGGCGTGACGGATTTAGGCGGAACCTTACGTCTCGGATCCTATCCTTGTGTATTAAAAGAAGATTCTAAGTCCTATGAATTATATGGCAAGAAAGAGATTGCAGAACGTCACCGTCATCGTTACGAAGTTAACAATGACTACCGCGAAGCACTTACCTCTCATGGCATGGAACTTGTAGGACAATCACCTGACGGTCACATTGTAGAAATGATTGAGATACCGGATCACCCTTGGTTCATCGGAACACAGGCACATCCGGAATTCAAGTCCCGTCCAAACAAGCCACATCCATTATTTAAAGGATTTATCGCCGCCTCTTTGGACTATCAGGAAAAACATTAATTCAAGAACACCTCATGCGTTCTTGTTGCCAGTTATATGCCTACAAAATAAGCAGTGTCTTATCGACACTGCTTATTTTATTAATTTTCTGCCGGGATTCCCGGACAATCTCTTTGTTTCCCGGTTCTGTTCTGCTATAACAGTCAAGACTCGCTTGCGAGTCTTGCGCGCCGGATTCGGGTCAGCTTTAGCTGACAAATTCCTAACCGAATCCGTGCGCATCCTCG
>CAJOPP010000415.1 GCA_905236365.1 uncultured Lachnospiraceae bacterium | reverse complement strand
GGAAAACATATAGCATATCCGGCAACGTCCGGCTTAAGTAAATGACATTGCGTCTGAACAGTAACAACAGTTCAGCCTTTGGTCTCACTGTTACGCATCGGACACGGCTTTTGATTCTGCTCCTCGATTTGCTCTGCTAAATCATTCAAATACATCCATCGTTCCATTTTCTCATCTAACTTTTTCTCTAAATCCTCTTTCTCAGACGCAAGTTCCTGTAGCTTGAAATACTGACTGGCCACCTCCACCATCTGATCGTCAATCTCTAAGATTCGCTTCTCTAATAGCGAAATTTCTTCCTCAATAACATCAAATTCCTTTTGTTCCTGATATGTAAACTTCAGTTTTTTTTCACGTTTTTTCCATGTATCCTTGCTATTACCTGTTTTTCCCGAATCCGGGTTCTTTGAATCATCCCCTGCCTTCCCCTGTGTCAAATAACATCCTCTATTCAAGGCTTTTTCCATATATGTTGTATAATCCCCCTCATATTGGGTAATCACTCCATCTCCCTCAAATGCAAGAATCCGGTCCGCAATTCGATCCAAAAAATATCGGTCATGGGATACTGTAATTACAATTCCCTCAAACGAATCCAGGTAATCTTCAAGCCTTGTCAAAGTGGCAATATCTAAATCATTAGTAGGTTCATCTAAAATCAAAACATTTGGTGCTGTCATCAACACTTTTAATAAATATAATCTTCTTCTCTCACCACCGGAAAGTTTACCAATTGGATTGTATTGCGTTTCCGGCGAAAACAAAAAGCGTTCACACATCTGGGATGCAGATGTAAGTCCTTTGCTGGTCTTTATGTATTCTGCAACATTTTTAACGTAATCAATTACCCTCTCGTCTTCCTTCATCTCCTCCACCATCTGGGAAAAATAACCGATTTTTATTGTCTCTCCAATAGTGATTTTCCCGCTATCCGGTTGTTCAAGTCCCATAATCAATTTTAAAAGAGTTGTCTTCCCACAACCATTTTCTCCTACAATTCCTATCCGTTCATTTCGTATCGTATAATATGTAAAATCTTTGATCAACAGGTGTTCCCCATATGACTTGGAGATAGCATCTATTTCAATGGTTTTCTTTCCCATGCGCGAGGCAAGGGAATCCATTTCCACCTCTTTGTCAGTTGTAGGTGCTTTCATGGTCTGCATTTCCTGAAATCTTTCCATCCGTGCCTTCTGCTTGGTGGAACGTGCCTGAGCTCCACGTCTCACCCACTCAATTTCCGTACGCAAAATACTTTGTACTTTTCGATAACTTGCTGCTTCACTATCTATTCTTTGCTGTTTCAGCTCCAAAAAACCAGAATAATTCGTTTCATAAGAATACAGATTTCCCTTGTCAATCTCTACAATCTTGTTGGTTACCCTATCTAAAAAATAGCGGTCATGGGTAACCATAATCAAAACCCCTTTATATTTTTGTAAATATTCTTCCAACCATAAAACCATGCGACTATCCAGATGGTTCGTCGGCTCATCTAAAATTAAAATCTTTGCAGGTGCAAGCAATGTTTTCGCCAGAGCAATTCTTTTTTTCTCTCCTCCGGATAATGGTTCAATTGCAGCTTCAACATCTTTCACATATAGCTTTTTTAAAATTGACCTCGCCTCTGACTCTAAATTCCAATTCGGATTGGAACTAGTCTTCCCTCGCATAACATAAGAAAGAACCGTATCTTTTTCTTCAAATTCAGTATGTTGAGCCAAATAGGCAATATCAGCCTGTTTGTTTTTTATAATATTGCCGGAATCTGCTTTTTCCAAACCTGCTATCATTTTCAACAGCGTACTCTTGCCGGATCCATTTACCCCAATGACACCAATCTTATCGCCTTCGTTCACCCCAAGACTTACCTGATTCAATAATAATTTATCTCCGTATCCCTTTGTCAAATTTTCAATATTCAATATATTCATGATTTCCCCTGTCCTGGTATAACCCAACCAATTATCCTCATGTTTCGCTTGTCTAATTCAGTTGAGTTATACCAAATAATTTCTATTTCAAGACTCGCTCGCGAGTCTTGGCGCGGGATTTGCGTCAGCTATGCTGACATATTTCATATGCAAATCCCTGCGCATCCTCG
>CAJOPP010000414.1 GCA_905236365.1 uncultured Lachnospiraceae bacterium | reverse complement strand
CGAGGATGCGCAGGGATTTGCATATGAAATATGTCAGCATAGCTGACGCAAATCCCGCGCCAAGACTCGCGAGCGAGTCTTGAATCTAAATGGAGAAAGAGCTATCTTTCAGCGACAAGGTGATAGGCCGGATGGGGTGCCGGAATACTTTATCGTAATGAAATAAAGATAGTAAAAAATATAAGGGGGTACACAAGATGGAAGAAAAAAACAAAAATTCGGATTTATTGCAACTTGAGGATCTGGCATCGCGTTCAGAACTTGCGGTGGCTAATAAAGTAACGACTATGGCACTCACCATACTGTGTTCGATTGTTTCAGTAGCTTATCTGGCGGAGATCGCAAAGGGGAATCGTACAGTGGGGTATGTAGCAGTTACTGTGATACTTTGTATGACTCCGGTGATTCTTGGTTGGACGATCTATAATAAAGATCGAAACTCTGTTTTGTTGAAGCGTGTTATAGCGATTGGTTTTGCGATTATGTACATATTTGTACTTTTTACAAAGCAAAATGACCTTGTATTCTGCTATGCGATTCCGATGTTGATCGTTACTACGCTGTATGGGGATTTACCATATACGATAAGGATTGGTATTGGTGTCATAGTTGTGAATATTGCAGCGATTGTGATACAGTTTGTGACTACGGATGTGGCTGCGGAACAGATTGTCACAGCAGAGATTCAAGCTTTGGTTATGGTTATGATTGTGATTTATCTGATTTGGGTTGCAAAAGCAACTTCACAATTTGAGAATATCCGTAAAGCAAGGTTGGAATTGGAAAAGCGTAAGACCGAAGAATTGCTGGGAGATGTGTTGAGCGTATCGGGTAAGATGACAGGTACGGTATCGGATGTGGCAAAAGAAATGCAGTCATTGAAGGCTTCTGTTGATCAGACACTTACATCTATGACAGAAGTGAATAGTGGAACCAATGAGTCTGCAGAGGCAGTTCAGAATCAAATGGTAAAAACAGGAGAAATTCAACAGTATATAGGAAATGTAGAGAGAGTAGCAGATACGATTAATGAGAATGTAACAGCAACCTCCGATGCGGTATCTGAAGGACAAAAGCATATCAATCGAATGGACGGATTGACCAATCAGGTAGATAAAGCAGGAAAAGATGTTGCAGATGCACTCCATTCTTTCCAGGAGATTACTTCCAAGATGAATTCCATTACAGATATGATCACACAGATTGCGGCACAGACAAGAATGTTATCACTCAATGCATCCATTGAGGCGGCAAGGGCAGGAGAGGCAGGGCGAGGCTTTGCTGTTGTAGCTACCGAGATTTCTTCTTTGTCTGACCAGACTACACAGGCAACAAATGATATCAATACACTGATTGGAAGTATAGCCTCTCAGTTGGATGCTATGGTGGACACCATTGAGCATTTGTTAAAAGTAGGGGAGGAAGAGAGTAGTTGTGCAGAGGAAACATCGCAGAGTTTCACAATGATCAGCCGGAATGTAGAAGAGATATTGAAACATTCCGATGAGTTAGGCAGTATCGTGAAGGATCTGGCAAAAGCGAATGATGAGATAGTATCAAATGTAGAAACCATATCTGCGATGACGGAGGAAGTGACTGCTCATGCGAATGAAACATATAGCAGTAGTGAGTTGAATCAGGAGATTGTAACACATATTAATGCACTTGTGGATGCCCTGAATGAAAACGCAGAAGAATTGAAAGCTCATTCTTGAAAAATGCAGACTTTTGGCATTCAACCTGATTTATAAAATCAAGAAAAATGAAAAAAGAAAGGACCACCGTTGATTCTGAAAAATAGAAAATGGTTTTTCAGAATTCGGTGGTCTTTTATGATTTCAAGAATGCCTCATGCGTCTTGCTGTGGAATGTACGCTAGCTTTGCAGCATCTCCTTCCGGTTAAGAAATTTGTTTGTGCAAGCTTTTTAGCCTGATACAAAGAATAGAACATCTGTATTATAAAAATCTTACCAATTCCTCTACGGTTTTTCGCGTAGGGGCTTCGCATTCCTGATCCGGATATCCCATTGCAATCAGAGCAGCAACTTTTTGCCCTTCTGGAAGTGCAATTGCTTTTGCAACCTTATCTTCATCAAAAATTCCCAAAATGACCGTTCCGACTCCCAAGTCATGAGCTGCTAGACAGAATGTTTGAGATGCAATACCGGCATCGTACATTTCCCAGCGATCTTCTTTGGAGGTGGTAAAGCTCCCATCCTTCTCGTAGCCACAGCGTTTCTCAATCATACTGACAACGACAAGCTGTGGTGCACCTTTGATCGTTTTCTGATTAAACGCAAAATCTAATACGCAGTTATCGGCGATTTCATCTAAAAGGGAGCGATCCTCTACAATGTTGTAACGGCTGATCTGGGTATTCTTCCAGGAAGGAGCCATTGCTGCTGCAGCAATAATGGAATCAATCGTTTCGTGTGCTACGGCATCTGCTTTGAATTTGCGAATGCTCCGTCTCGTTTTGATACATTCTAAGGTTTCCATGGTGTGACCTCACTTTCCTACATTATTCAAACGATACCAGCTAGTGCTGAGGTTTTTAATTAATTCGACTATAACGCAGAATGCTTTTTCGAGAGTGTAGGTTAAAAAACGTAGGCATAGCGGGGT
>CAJOPP010000413.1 GCA_905236365.1 uncultured Lachnospiraceae bacterium | reverse complement strand
TTTCACCGTCTGGTCGAAAAACTTGCAGAAGTCGTCTGCCATGCAATAAATTTCCGTAATTTTGTCCTCTGATAACATAGCGGTTTTCGTTTGTTTTTTGCACTACAAATATACGAAAAATATCGCTATGTTATTCTTTTTCAATCAATTATTTTATATCGAACTCACGTTATTTTAGAGAAGGTAGGTCCTTTTTTGAAAATTCTCGCGTTATTATTTTGGAGTTGTGAAAGTTTGATGTGGTAGTTTTGTACTGAGCCCCGAAAGTTCTTGTTCAACTTTCGGGACTCAGTATAGTTTTGGTATACTTTTATGGTTTACCATTATTCTTCTTTGCGATATCCACACTGAATAAGTGCGTTTTGGTAGTCTTCTTCCGTAAAAGTATATCGCAAACAGCCGTCCCAACTCTTTTGAGTTGGCAAGGACTCATAATTCTCCATCAAAATGGGATTGAATTTACTATTGTCTTCTCTTGAAAACACTATTTGAACCGAATCATTGAAAATAACAATGATTGTATCGCATTGGTTTTCATTAAAGTACACTGGGTAGTCTATCTGTTTTAGATAATCCCAAGTAAAAGAAGTTTCTCCTTGTGAAGGAATCGTGAAAGTGTTCGTATCAGTATTGGATGACTCCAACAAAGGTTCTACTTCTAAGACTTGTATCTTCAACTCCATAGGCAGGGCATTTTTCATAACAACTTCCAAATGGCAAATATGTTCGACGGAACAAGATACCATAAAGAATATCACACTCATGAATGATAAAACAAAAACAAGCTTTTTCATTTTTTGCTACCTCCTTTTACCAATACTTTGCAAATAGGGCATCAATATCTGAATTGGTCACATTGAAACCTGCTGGTTTGTTTTGTTTGACATAAGTGTATAAACTTGACAACCCATAAGCATGATTCAAAATATGATTCTGAATAAACGACAAAGAATATCCTGTTACTCTATCATCAGAATATGAAGACCCTCCTGGATGATATCTATATTCGTATCTCTTTTCATTTGGATTATAACAATAAAAATAACACGAGTTTGTTTGATTGAAATTATCAATTAAATCCACGAAAATCGGAGAATATGATCCTCCTGTCCAATTCTGTTTACCTCCCATTTCATGATTATAATTAATCGCATTTGTGTTATTGTATGTATATCCTAGCTGATGATATTCGTCATTAGTAAATACCCATTCTACTGCATTTGCCCAACTTTCATAAACCAGGATGTTCACTTGTGCATATTGAATCGCTGAAATATAAAGCCAATGAGAATGATGGGCCAATTCATGGCATGTTGTTCCAAATATAAGACTGGTTGGAAAATAAGTATTTGCATCCTTTTTACCCCAGATTTTAATATCGGGAAGTAATCCCATATCTGGCCAACTGCCCCAATAAATCCCCATATTATCACTATATGTATTTATATAGCATATTTTTGTTTTTCCAAATTGAGACACAGGTCTATATAACCCAAAGTTATTTCCATAATAATGTTTATAAGCAGCCCTATGTATTGTAGCATATCGGAGTGATTTTCCACCACTTATGGTCAAATCCCATGCGCTTTTTTGTTTTGGCCCATTGTACCATGCCGCCCAAAACATACCATCTCTAATAACCCAATAGGCACTTTCCCATTTGATGGCATAATTGACTTTATATCTAAACTCTCCATTTACATAACAAAAACCCGATGAATTTGTTATACCCGATCGAACTTTTGTTCCATAACGAGCTGTCACCAAAGCCCCTCGTAAAGGGATGTTTCTTTGAAGCAAATCATCCCAAACCCGAATTGTGGCTGATGGAATCCATGTCGAATTAGTAGCCTTTGAACCGTCTCCTTGATCTTCATATCCGACCACACGGTAAGCCTCTTCTTCAAGCCTATCATAAAAGTCTCCTTTTGATTCGGTAGGTGGAATGTAAACATAATAGATAAGCTCTTCGTTAATACCAGCAGGGAACTGATAATTAAGCGGCACCACACTATAAAGCCAAGTTAAAGTTGAGTCTGCCACCGTAGGATCATGATAGTAAATTCCTGCAACAGCGATTTCATAATGCAATGGATAGTCAAACAAAAGCAAAGTGGTATCACTTTCAATGAGTTTCAACTCATCTTGGTTAGCTGGTAAGACGCGGACATAACGGTAATTGGCCTTCACGCTTGAAATTGGTGCATTTCCATTATTAATGTTATTATACGCCTTCTGCATGTTCTCCAATTTATAAGGGTCACTTAAAGTATCACCTAACACGATGGCAACATCTTCAGTAGAGCCATTATTAGAGTGATTTTCAGATCGCGATGGCGGCATCTGTTGGTTATTGGTTTTCCATTCATACGAAGAATTATCTGGCAAAGATACATCTTCTTTCTTGCAACTGAAAGCTAAAAAGATTACAGCTAACAGCATAAGCATTGTTCTGGTTTTCAGAATCATTTCTTTTAATTTGTACATAGTTGTGATTTTAATGTTGATATTTTGGGTTAAACTTTCGATGGCAAAAGTAGAGTATCGTCCAAACATAAATCATGAAACCTCGCTGGAGAAATGTTGGAATTTTGAAATGTCAAAAGAATGCTAATAATCAACAAGTTACAAAAAAAGTATTTTCTGTGTACCCTTCTATGTATCTTTCAATGTACTTTTTGAAGTCTCTTCCATCCCAAAGAAACACGCGAAATACTACTATCAAGTGTCCTCCAAAGGGCAACAAATTCAAGAAAAGCAATGTCGAGGCTTTTTTCTATTGGAATGAGATTCAGAGGCTGATGTGATTCTTCGGCCGGCGGCGGTTTACCGCCGTCCGGCCGCTGTATAAAGAAAAGAGGGCAACTTTAAAAGTCACCCTCATTGAGCATTTCATTTCCTCT
>CAJOPP010000412.1 GCA_905236365.1 uncultured Lachnospiraceae bacterium | reverse complement strand
ACCCCCACCTTCGCTATCGCTTAGAGGTGGGGGATTTCTCCGACTGAGTTAAAAATTCTCTGTATAGCGACATGCAGGAAAACTTGAACAGCCAAAGAATTTACCAAATTTTCCATTTCTCAGTATTAACTCACTGTTACATACAGGGCAGATACGGATTGGCTGCTTTTTTCCTTCTGCAGCTAATTTTTCAAAACATTGCTGATTCATCATACAATCATTTAACGCTCTATGTGCCCCCGCCGTACTGATATGATAATAGGCTGCCAGATCTACCAGTCTATGATGTGTAAGTTCTGGCAGACACCGCCTTGCCATTGGCAACGTATCAATATAATCATTTTGTATTGTTTTTCCAAATAAATATTCTGCTGCATTCCAAAGAAACTTCATATCAAACGAATGGATATTATGACCCACCAATACAGCTTCTCCGATAAATTCATTAAACTTCGGAAAGATTTCCTCTAAAACAGGTTCTCCGCTGACCATATCATCCGAAATTCCATTTACCTGTGTGGCATAATAAGGAATCGGTCTTTGAGGATTCACCAGACTGCTAAAAGTGTCCACCACTTGTCCATTCAAGACTTTCACCGCTGAAATCTCGATAATTGCATCGCAATTTGTGTTCGTACCCGTTGTTTCTAAATCAAACACTACATAATCGGATTGATACTTGTTCAGTTTATTGCCTCTTTTGTTCCCTAACATTGTAATCTCTTTCTATTTATTATTCTTTATCCAAATATTTTCATAACTTCTATATTGTAGCATTCCAATTGTATCAAAACAATTACTTTTTATAATTTATTTATCTTGTTTCCTTCTTACTGTTACTGTTCAGACGTACGCCACCGAGTGAACTGTAACTTCTTACTATTCAGTAGCTTACCAATCGATAAAAAGCCATGGCACACCAAACAGTAACTCTCTCCTCAAATAACCAAAAAGAGACCGAATTATAATATCCGATCTCTATATCTTTCTAATTGAACAACCATCGTTATTGAACATAACCGGCAGCTTCTTTCAAGTATTTAAGAAATGCTGTACTAGAATTACTGAATCGTCTTAATCCATCCTTCAGGAGCTTCAATACGTCCCATCTGAATTCCCGTCAAGGTATCGTATAACTTCCTGGTAACCGGACCCATCTCATCCATACCACTTGGGAAGCAGATTTCGTTGCCATGATCAACAATCTTACCAACCGGTGAAATAACTGCAGCAGTTCCACAAAGTCCACACTCTGCAAAATCTTTCAACTCGTCAAGCTTCACCTCTCTATGCTCAACAGTAAGACCTAAATACTTCTCTGCTACTACCATCAAAGAACGACGCGTGATAGAAGGTAAAATACTATCTGACTTCGGAGTCACCAGTTTTCCATCCTTGGTGATAAAGATAAAGTTTGCTCCACCGGTCTCTTCTACCTTGGTTCGAGTTGCCGGATCTAAATACATATTCTCAGAATATCCTTGATTATGTGCATCTACTATTGCATGTAAACTCATTGCATAATTAAGACCTGCTTTAATATGACCGGTTCCATGTGGAGCCGCACGATCGAAATCAGATACACGAATTGTAATCGGCTTTGCACCACCCTTGAAATACGGACCAACCGGTGTAACAAAAATACGAAATTGATATTCATCTGCCGGCTTTACTCCAATTACCGGATTGCTTCCAAACATATATGGTCTGATGTATAACGTTGCTCCGGAACCATATGGTGGAACATAATCAATATTTGCCTTTACCGTCTTTACCACAGCCTCAACAAACTTATCCTCTGGGAAAGTTGGCATTTCCAGTCTCTTGCAAGAATCTATCATTCTCTGTGCATTCAAATCCGGGCGAAAACATACAATATGACCGTCCTCGGTTGTATATGCCTTTAACCCCTCAAAACAGGTTTGTGCATACTGCAATACTCCCGCACACTCGCTAATCGCCACAGTAGAATCTGAAGTCAATGTGCCTTCGTCCCATGCACCATTCTTGTAATTCGATACAAATCTCTGTTCCGTCTCAATATAACCGAATCCCAGATTTGCCCAATCAATATCTTTACTCATTCCAAAATCTTCCTTTCTTCGGCTGTTTCACAACATCTTCTTACCCTCATTTGTTGCATCACCACATGAATCATTTTACTACTCACTTGCAAATTGCGCAAGAAAAACTTGGTTTTGGGAGCAAAAGTAGTAACAATTCAGCATGACCAAGTAGAAATGCATATTGTTTATACATTTCTAACAAACAAAACGTAAATACATAACTTTTGACACCCGAGCCAACTTTTGACACCCAAACCATATTTTAACACCAAGCCATATTTTGACATTCATGCCAAACTTAAGGTGCAACACTTATGCGATACGGTAAGTAGATAATCAACCATCTTATCATTGAATACCGGATTATAATGCTTTTATTCGCTTAATTGCTTCCACTGTATTTTCGTATGTTCCAAAAGCAGTCAGTCTGAAATAACCTTCTCCGCTTGGACCAAATCCTGAACCCGGAGTACCAACCACATTTGCATTTGTAAGTAAGTGATCAAAAAACTCCCAAGAAGTCATTCCATCCGGAGTTTGTAACCAGATATATGGTGCATTCACACCACCGGAAACAGTATACCCCGCCTCTGCCAGACCTTCTTTTATTAATTTTGCATTTTTCATATAGTATGCGATCTGCTCGGCAGTTTGTGCCTTGCCCTCCTCACTATATACAGCCTCTCCGGCACGCTGGATAATATAAGGTGCACCATTGAATTTTGTACCATGTCGTCTTGCCCATAACGCATTCAGAGAAGTTCCGTCACTTGCCTTCAAATCTTTTGGAACCACTGCAAATCCCAAACGTGTACCGGTGAAACCTGCGTTTTTGGAGAAACTTCTAAGTTCTATCGCACACGTCTTTGCACCATCGCACTCATAAATTGTATGTGGTACATCATTTTCACTAATATATGCCTCATAAGCAGCATCATAGATAATAACAGCACCTACTTTATTGGCATAATCCACCCATTCCTGAAGTTGTGGTTTTTTAATCGTTGCTCCTGTTGGATTATTGGGGAAACAAAGATAAATGATATCCGGTGTTTCTTCTGGTAATTCCGGTGCAAATCCATTTTCTGCCTTACATGGCATATAGATTACATCACTCCAAAGTTCTGTATCTTTATTATATGTACCGGTTCTTCCTGCCATCGCATTGGTGTCAACATAAACCGGATACACCGGGTCACATACCGCAATTTTATTATCTGTTGCAAAAATTTCCTGAATATTACCGGAATCACACTTAGCTCCATCACTGACAAAAATTTCATCAATCGCAATGTCAGCTCCTCTTGCAGCATAGTCGTGCTTTGCAATTGCACTTCTTAAAAATTCATATCCTAAATCCGGTGCATATCCCCGGAACGTTTCCTTCACTGCCATCTCATCTACCGCATGATGTAAACTATCAATAATTGCCGGTGCCAATGGCTGAGTCACATCACCAATTCCTAATGAAATAATCTCCTTTTCCGGATTGGCTGCTTTATATTCTCTCACTTTTTTTCCAATTGTAGAGAATAAATAACTTCCTGGTAACTTTAAATAATTTTCATTAACTTTAAACATGTTGTCCTCCTATTATCTGTTATAGTATCTTCTCTTTATATAAAATCATATTGAATTATTACGATATGATTTTTTCATAATTTATATTTTTCCAATTTAGTATCTATTCTGCAGAGCTGAACAGTTACAAATATTCCTTATAAGTCGATTTCTCCATCAAAAACAATCTTTGCAGGTCCTGTCATATACACAAGATTTTCTTCACGGTCCCAATGAACCAACAAATCTCCACCCAATAAATGAAGCGTAATCTCATTCTCCGTCAAACCATTTAATATACAGGCTACAGTAGCTGCACAGGCACCTGTTCCACAGGCTAATGTTTCACCAGTTCCCCGTTCCCAAACTCTCATATTTACTGTTTTCGCATCAAGAATCTGAATAAATTCTGCATTCACCCGATTTGGAAAAACCTCATGATTTTCAAATTGAGGACCTACTTCCTCTAATGGAAAATTCTCAGTATCTTCTACAAAAACGATACTATGAGGATTTCCCATAGACACACAGGTCATTTCATACTGCCTGCCGCCAACTTCAATCGGCTCTTTGATCAAAATATCTTTCTCTGATTTAACCGGAATATTAGCAGGTACCAATTCCGGTGCCCCCATATTAACTGTGACTAATTTAACTTTCCCATCCTCTACCTGTAAATCCAGATATTTAATTCCCGCCAATGTTTCAATTGATATATTTGTTTTGGTTGTCAATCCATAATCATATACATATTTAGCGACACAACGAATACCATTTCCACACATCTCAGATCTGGAACCATCTGCATTATACATGTCCATACAAAAATCTGCAACTTCTGATGGTTTAATCAAAATCAGTCCATCGGAACCAATTCCAAAATGTCTGTCACTTACCTTGATTGCAACACTTTGGGGATTCTCAACCATTTCTTTGAAACAATTCACATATACATAGTCATTTCCCAAGCCTTCCATCTTTGTAAACTTCATGCGAATCTCCTTTCTTTT
>CAJOPP010000411.1 GCA_905236365.1 uncultured Lachnospiraceae bacterium | reverse complement strand
TTTTTACATGTCGACTATCGTCTCCCTGTTTTTTTCGCAATATGTCGCCTCGTGCAAGCACGGTCGCCGCATTGCTCATTTTTACATACTGATTATAGTATTCCGGATTTATAAAATGAATGACTGAGATTGTTTTTTCTTTTTCTGAATTTGGCAGATTTCTCAAATTTCACATTACATTAAAGAACAGTGCTACTTCGCCGCAGCAATTTTTTACCACTGACGAACAGCATGCCCGCCATACTTAAAAAAGACAAGGGGGACTACCCTTGTCTTTTTCTCATTCCAATATTCTGTTCTTAACAAACCACTCAGATTTATAAAATTTCCTATAAATCATTGTGGACTACAAACAAAAACGGGTCTAATCATTTCGAATCGCTGCCAACGGACTCAACCGTGTCGCCCTTTGTGCAGGGAAGAACCCGGCTATCATTCCAATCAGAGTCGAAAATCCAATAGCTGCCAAAACCAGCCACGGTGGGATTACAGAAATGGTCGCGGTCAGATCATATTCATCCATAATTGCCGGTGCAATAACGTTATTGGCAACCAACGACAATCCATAACTGAGACCAATTCCCACTATTCCGCCCAACATACCAATAAACGCAGCTTCTGCAAGAAACATCGAACGAATATTACCTAATGTGCAACCCAGCACTTTCATAATTCCAATTTCTTTCGTTCGTTCATAAGTAGACATGGTCATGGTATTGGCAATACTGATTGCAGCAACCAGCATGGCAACTGCACCAATTCCGCCTAATACTGCCTCTATGATCAGGTATTCTTTCTCTAATTCCTCCAACCATTCTTTGTTGGCGTCTCCACGATATCCCATCTCCTGGATTGTTTGCAACACTTCTTCTACATTGGAAGCATCATCCACATTGATGGTCAGCATCGAATATTTTAAATCGCGATATGGTTTTCCATTCCTGTCAGTCGGCTGACCCGGGATTACTGTATTTAACGGATAATTCTGCTTTAAAAAAGAGCTTAGAGACTCCAAATCCGTATAACAGTTATAAGAATATTCTGTATAATCCTCCTCACTCCCCTCTGTGATTCCTGCCACTTTCAAACGAACCCGCTTCATATCGGAGGAAAAGGCACTATAAGAAGAATCATTCATAAAGTCGTCATCTTTAAACGGATCCGAATCTTCCTGATCATTTTCAAAATCATTTTCCTCCGAATCAAAATCTTCCTCTCCATCACTAAAGGTGCTGTCAAAATACTCTGACTCTGTACTTTTTGTGTCTGTATCAGTCTCCTGTGAATAAGAATCCTCTATCTCAATTCCACCGACCAACGGTGTTGTCATGAAATTGATATCTGAAACGCCTTCCCAGTCTCCTGAGTTCACGTCCCAGAAATTCTCGTACACCTGATTACCTACTATAAGATTCAATGCTGTTTTATCCGTTTTCGGCATATTTCCCGTCTCCAAAGCGATTTTTTTCAGATACTCTTTACTCACTCCGCAGATTTCAAAATAACCTTCGTATTTTCCAGCCTGAACCGGCATATAATATTCGATCAACGGTTCTACACTTTCAACATGATCGATATCCAAAAAAGCCTCAATAGTATCATCACTCAGTAATTTATCATCTGACGAAGAGCCATAATCGTATTCTCCTTCCGAATATACCATAATCTCTGTCAGACCACCTGCCTGGCTTGCCTGTTCCATCACCGACTGTCGCAGACCAATACCAATGGACAACATTACCACAATGGATGCCGTACCGATTACAACACCTAATACCGTCAGCACTGTCCGCATCTTTCTCCGCCACAAATTAGAAAGGCTCATTCCAAGGATATCAGATATCTTCATTCTCTAAATCATCCTCTCCATCTTCATCCAACAAATCTTCTTCATCCGCTAATAATTCTGCTGCACGTTTCTTCTTATGCTTTACAACCAGAATGACGATCAGCACAATAAGTGCAACAGCAACTACGGCAATGATCAAATATACCCACCAATCATATTCATCTTCATCTTCATATTCATCTTCATATTCATCAAACTCATCATACTCATCATACTCATCATCCTCAAATCCTTCTCCGACACGACAGGTAATATTCTGTTCTAATTTTCCGGCATTTCCTTCCGAATCTTCATAAGAAATCACGACTTTAACGGTTCCTGTCTCTGAATTGTCCTTTGCCCCCACCAGATTCAAGGTAGCATAAGCAGAAGATGAAGCCGCTATATTACCTACGTAACTTTCGTCTGCAGTCACTGCCTTATCATCAACGGAAACCTTAACATTATAGACGCCTGCACTTCCCTGATTGTTAATGGTAAACATCAAGCTTCCTGCCTTACCAATCCCAAGAGCACTCGGACTCATGGAAACATCTGTGACTCCCATCTTTACTTCCTGATACACCGAAATCGATAAATTATCACTAGAAGTAAAACTATTGCCCTTGCCATCATCAAAATCACCCTTTACCATAAGAATGTAATTTTTCTGTGGCAAGTCAGCTGCTGTTTTCAATTCAATTTCCAGATCCCCGGACTCTCCGGCAGGAATCTTCTCTACATACACCGCACTAGAACCGGAAGTCGGAAGAAAATTACCAGCCTCGTTTCCAATCAGAAATTTACCGTTGCAGACAGGAGTTGTCTTGGAAGTATTTTGAACATGTATCTTCAGCTTAAATGTGTCACCAGCCATGATTCGTTCCGGATCTGTCTCCATACCGGTAAGAATCAATTTGGGTGCAGTCGGTTCATTATCATCATCGTCATCCTGCTTTGAAGAGTAGCTGCTTCCGCTTGAAGAAGATCGATCATCATCGTCATCATCATCTTTCGTTTTCTCGTCTTCAAAATAGATATTAATGGTTTTTATAATATAATAAGCACCCTGTGTGCCATCATCTTCCGTTTTGTTATATTCTCCAATAAATTTTACACTCTGATATCCTTCTGATATATCAGATCTTGCAGTCATAGTATAGGAAGCTGACAATTCTGCCTGTTTATCTTCCTTCTTTCCTGCCTTTACTACCTTGTATGCGTCTCCACTGGTCTCAAAAGGGAAAGAAGAATCGATAATGGGATATACACTCTTTAATTTCACATTCTTCTTATCAAGCGACTTTAATTTAAATGATATCTTTGTTTTCTTACCCGGTTCACCGGTAATTGATTT
>CAJOPP010000410.1 GCA_905236365.1 uncultured Lachnospiraceae bacterium | reverse complement strand
ATAATTGAATATGTATTTGGGTTCATCACTGAAAAGGAATGACGAAACCATGATATAAAAATCCCGGACCGCTTCACTGGCATAAAAGCTTCCCTCTTTCCGTATTTCTGCCGGTATCTTGTGATTACGCAAGATCGTAGACAGCTGCCGCAATTCAAAGTTTGACCGGGTAAGCATAACAACACGGGTTTTCTCATTTGCTTTTATGCCCTCATTCTCTACCCTGTCAACCAATGCGTATAATTCGTTGCTGGCAATCTGCGCGATCTGTTCCTGTGCTGCATACTCTTTCTGGTCGCTTCTCACTCCATATATCATCCGGATCTCACCCAGATCCTGATTAAATGGAATAACTGGTTTGTCATATTGCAGCTGCCCTTTATCGCCCCAGACTTTAAAGTAATCATCCATCCTCTTTAAAACAGGAGCAGATGTTCGGTAATTATTAACTAACGTAAATTCTACCGGAGGTTTAATATGCATTATCTGCATATTTCTCTTCAAAGCTAAAAAAGCCTGATCATTTGCGCCACGGAAACGATAAATGCTTTGTTTTACATCCCCTACTACAAAAAGCGCTGGATCAAGAAGTTTTATTAAAAGACATGCGACCATAATCTGTGAAAGATCGGAATCCTGAAATTCATCAATAAACAAATACTTCATGGTGATATCTGGTTTCGGAAGAGTTTCTTCCTGCAGCACTTCCTGTAAGTCCCGCATGATATCATCAATCGCAATTGCTTCATTTTTTCTTTTGATGTCAAAATATTCTTCATCTAGTTTTTTCAGGATACCGGCCATAACATTCTGAAAATGACCAGATCCAACATCAATTGGTTTTCCCCAGTCCATCCTGCCCACATCGTCATGTGAAACTCCTAACTTGGAAAAACCATTCCAGAAATCTCCGACCATGGAATTTGCGCGATAAAAAGGAACTCCCAGCTGATCCAGGACTGTATGATTTTCATCAATAACTTCATCTATAGCATCTTTTATCAGTTCCTGTCGCTCGTATTGGAATGTGCGGATAGAAAGATTCTTTGTTAAGCTTTCCCCTATACCATATTCTTTCAACATAAGATAGGCAAAGCTGTGAATTGTAGAAACATTCATCTGAGACTGTTCTTCTACCCATCGAAGATATCTCTGGTTTCCTGTCAGATCATACCGAAGCATCAATGCGTTCTGCAGTCGTTGATTCATCTGTTCCGCAGCATCATTTGTAAAGGTAATCATAAAAACTTCTGACAGATGCAAATCCGGCTGTGTATGCAGCAGAAATAAAATACGGTCAATCATAACCGTTGTTTTCCCTGTCCCAGCAGAAGCCTGGACAATAATATGCTTATCAAACGGACAATGTTCTACCAGATACTGTGCAGAATTAAATAAAGGGCACTCGCTCTCCAGAACATTTTCGACGAAATGGTCCGGATCATAGCCATCGATGATAATCTGTTTCTCCTTGACAGTGGTCTCATAGGCAAGAAGAAGGAATGCTTTTGCAAAAGCTGTATGTTCCGCTTTCAAGAACCGTACATCTTCCATGTTACCGAACCAAATTACTTTGATTCCCTGATGAAGCCAGCTGTTAATTTGTCCTCTATATGCCTCTATACTCTGGTTACAGAGTAGGATGGAATATTTGGGATCCATAATTCTTCTCCCTCATCAATACTCAATGAACTTTAGATGCCCCATACCAAGTATTTCATGCTTGCCATCTTTTACCTGTAAAGCGATCCCTGTGATATTTGCAGGTGTCCCAGCTATTTCTCCGGTAGTCTTTAACGTATCAATCCGTTCCACAAATGTGTTACCCAGGCGCCCCAGTAAATCTCCATTTTTCTTGAGAATCATGTATGAGTTGCCGTCATCTACCAGGGATACCGGATACAGTCCATCAGAAAGGGAAGCTATTTCGCTAATGTCAGTGTGTTCCACACAGACATGCGTTACCCCGTACATATTCCTACAGGTCCAGCAGCTCTTCTGGTCTCCGTACACAAACCGATAATAATCCCGTTCAGCCACATGGAGAAGGTTGATCTCACTTTTTGCGGCCAATGTTTTCCATGCCTGAACATTGGATTCTTTACAGCCGGATTTCAAAACTGTATTTGAAATCATCACATAGGTCTTGCCTGTATATTTCAAATAGTCATCAATCAATGCAAGCTGTACCGGCATATTTGTATCTATCCCATGTAAAATAGCACTGATCAAAAAAGTTCCGGAAACAAAAGCCAACTCTGCTGGATTATCAAGCAAAACGACCAGTTCTTCCTCATCACTGATAATATTCGGATCAATATCCGTAAGTTTAATCTCCTCCACTATGTTAGCAGCAACAGCTTTTTCAAACTCTTCTTTTCTTTTAAAGTCTGGATCACGTATTACTGCTGCTGTTTTAGTGTTTCTCTTCTTCGAGACTTCTTCCTGCTTTTTCTCTATACGCTTTGCTTTCTTTCGGACGCTAGTCTCTCCTTTTTTCTCCTCAACCTCTTCTACAAAGCCCCAGATAGGGAGAAGTTCTTCATCTTCATAAGATGCGTTATCTGTAATAACCCAGCGGTGTCCAATTATGGTCATTCTCCGTCCGGTATCCGGATCAATCTTATAGATTGCCTCCTTTGATTTCTTATCGTCCCCGTCAGGAACCACCACAGGATCTGGTGGAATTGGGTACACGTAACCTTCATTGATTGGGTTTGAATCATAACGACTCATCTCCTTGTCAGATACCATATCAACAATGTAATATCTGCGAAGCTGCTCTGGATTTCCATACTGCTTTTTACAATCCAGATCAGGAGTCCATTGTTTTATGTATTCCTCCGTTATATCTGGATTGCATCCCTTCCAGGGAGACTTTCCATAAAATGAAGGTTGGTCATAAATGCCAGGGCAATTGATATTGATACATTTACAATCGTTCTTTCCACCTGCTACAGGACCGATGCAAGGATCATTTTTTGCAAAAGTACATCTGATACCCCTGTGTACAATCGATATCTGTTTACTTGAGAGAAAAGGAATCCTATTATCGACCTTACGCCTTTCGACGATATCTTTTAAACGATCATAATCGAGAATTTGAGCAATAAACTCCGGATCATGCCTTGGATCATTTTCTTTGGACAAATAGACATTGCTCCCGGCAGCGATATT
>CAJOPP010000409.1 GCA_905236365.1 uncultured Lachnospiraceae bacterium | reverse complement strand
GACAGTCGCTCCCTCTTGAAATTCTATTGTGCCACCGCACATTTTGCATTTGAAAACAGCCATTGTTATACCTCCGGCTTTTGACGGCAGATCACCTTGCCGCCATTATATTATATTCATCTATCATACAGTATAGCATACAGGCCGGCAAAAATCAATCGGTTTTGATGTAAAAATAAGGATTTTTTGAGAGGCTTATCGGGGAAAAGCGTAAAGAAACTCGGATTATAACAGATAAAGCGAGACAAACAACCTTGCTTTATGTTTTTTGCTTTATGGAATAGGGTATTTACACTAACCTCAAACGACTGCATGGCGGTGGTTGCGTTTAATGCCTTACGAGCGATATATAAGCACAAGGATGCGTCTGCAATGTCTCCGTCCGCCTTTTTGATGTAGTTGTCAATCGCCTTGATTAGTTCGTTGCAATATAAGCACATTGGTACTTCTTTCGGGCAAAATAAAACGCCTTGTCAAATGACAAAGCGTTAAAATGCTGTATTGTTTTCGGCCCATACTTAACGGCAAGGGTTTTCCGCGTCATTACTGTTGTTCATGTTCCTCCTTTTCTACTGGGGTATTTGGTCATTCACCGGTATAAAGGATATGAGCAGCTTCGTAATGACTTTTCTATTGGTTGGCTCTTTGAGCCGAAATTGGTTGTTTCAGCCGGACCCGTTGCGGTTATCAGCGCGGGTTCTAACATTTATAGGAAGTTCACATTCCCCGGTCAGTGACTCACTGCAGTTCAACTGCAGTATTTCTCGGTTCAAAGCAGCTATGTTTTGAACCTGGTATCATGATATTTTTTAAGAGCCCATCCATGCATATTCAGAAAACAGTAAGCATCTCTTTTTATCTATCGTCTTTTGCGTTGCCTTAGCGCATGATGATGGAACATTTTTTTTACAATATCTTTATTAAAAAAACCAAACAACATGACTGCTGCTACAATATTGATAATGTTCAAAACAGTTTTTTGCATAAAGCAGCTTATCAAAAGCACTATCATGATCAAAACCAAAAGAACTTGTTTTTTATAATTAATATCAATTTTCTGAAATTTTTGACAATTAAACAATCTGTAAACATACAAAAATACATACGCGATTAATGTTGATATTGAACCCGCCCAAATACCTATCATGTTCACAAAAATCAGATCAATTGCCAGATTAATTACGGCAGCAATCATTGTGGTAATACCAACATTAACCGTCCTTTTATGTGCAATATAAATACCTCCAAAGTAAGAAGACATAACGCAAAAGAACATTGCCAGAATAAGAATCGGCATCTGGAAGTATGCTTCAGCATAGTCTCCTCTTATGAGTATTTTAAAGATAATCGGTGTTGCGGCAATCAGTAAAACAGTAAACCCAAACATAAAATTGAAAACTGTGTCCAGCATTTTAGTGTAATACTTATCTGCATCATTATCCTCTACAGCAATTGATGCATTTTCTTGCCATGCCATCACCAAGATTGTCTGTGCAGTAGATAGCAGAGAGGGAATTTTATTTGCTACAGCATACACCGCGTTCGCTTCTATCCCAAGAAATCCTGTTATAACAAGACGATCGGAAAGTTTTAAAACCCACCCCGACAGATTATTGGGAACCATAGGCCATGAATACGCCAAGAGTTCCTTCACACATTTAGTCGAAATATTGCTAATTGATAAATATGAGAATAAATCAATTTTATAAATCAGGTATATCGCGCTGATAAGCTGCGACAAGACCAGTGCAATGGATACACCCAGCAATCCCATCTTCATACAAAATACTGTTACAATAACTGTAATCATTGATGTTGCAGAAGCAATAATTGCACTAATAGAAAAAGCTTTATTATTGCCAATTCCACGTGATACTTGCCCAATAGTCGCTTGAATAGTATCAAGGAAAAAATAAACTGCAATGAGTATCCTGATATAAACATTCCATTCGGAAAAGAAGAACTGAATAATGATGCTTACGACAATGCTTATCGGAATAGTTACAATAAAAATATTGGAAATTATTACTGAACATTCTTCCTTATTATCTCGACAATCAATCAAAAACCGAAACGCAGCTGTTTGAATCTGAAGAGTAGCAATAGGAACAGCCAGCATTACAAGCGTGGCTATAAGATCATAAGTCCCATACTCCCGCTTCGTTAAATACGCCGTTAGAATTGGAAGCGTTATAAAAGAAGACGCCTTAGGCAATAATCTGCCAATCGACAATAAAAAAGTATTTTTTACTAATTCTTTCTCTCTACTCAACTTAAAAATTTCTCCTGCTTCATTTTTTCACTTTAACATTATAATAGTTCTAAACAAAACCAACTATAATTCATTTCTCCCAATACATGTTTTCGCTTGCTCTAAAATAACATCACAAGGATCCCAATTTGCATGCTGTATCTTTTCACTTTTATACGAAATCATTTTAGGCGAAATGCACAGTGGTGTTATATTAGGCACTTCTGTAATTTCTGCCAGAATACAACCATGCATACGTGGAGAATAGACAGCAAACGCACTATAATAAAGCTCTACCAGTTCATCTAAATTTCGAATGCATGCAATTTGAATTTCTTTTTCAAAACGGCTTGAAAAGAAAGATGCAAATTCTTCACATGCATCTCTATCTGAACTTGAAGTATAAAACAGAGTAAGCTTCATGCCGGGATACTTTTCAAAGATCATTTTCAAGTCTGAAATAGATTTTTCATAGTATTCTTCTTTTGTCTTGGCAAAAAGATGATATCTGTTTATTCTGCAAAAGTCAGTTATTCCATATAAAATGCAATCCCTTGTAACTTCTTCGTGTTTTTCATTACAAATTGCATACCCACTTAAAACCACGTCAGGCATTATTTGAGCTGATCTATTGAATATATTTAAGCAATTATTATAAGACTGTCTATCCCTGACAATAATCGAATCTATCAATCGAAACGCGTCCTTATAACGCTTCAAATCCTTATTATTATACGTCGCTGTAACTCCAACACTGAACAGCGTCGTTTTACATTTTCTCTGTGTTTTATGAATTATTCGCGTCCAAGTTCTTAACGCCAAGGGGAAATTCATATTTGACTGTATCAGTTCCCCGCCTCCAATCAATATGTAGTCAAACTGCATGGTATATAATATTTGAAATATGGCATTATTCTGTATCCACCATTTCATAGGATAAACCAATTGACTACACTTTATTTTATTGATCAAAGCGTTTTTTTGAGTGCTGCATTTTTTTATGTTTTTTTCTTGAATTCGGATTTGTTTTACGATATTTGAGTATTCACCAACAAAAACGTTACCTTTTGCTTCTTTAAATAGTGAAATCATCGTTCTGCCAATAGCTTGATCGCCCAAGTTATCTGTTAGATTACGATTCACAATAAGTACCTTAGGCGCTGTTTCCTCAATCTGCCCGCCCTCACTCAATATCTGACATATATGAATGATATTTTTTTTATATTTATCTTCGTTATCTCGCATGATCGGATAAATCCCAGAGAGATACGGATAGGATTTAATCGCCACAAGATCGATTACTTCACATCTTACGTTGACTCCTAATAGTTTACATACCGCTGCTCTATGTTTTCCATCCATTATGTAATATCGCTTATTTAACTGATAAACTATTGGATAAGCATAGTTGCCTGATTCAATCGCTTGTTTTGAATTCAGAAATTGATTCGTCAATCTGCTAAAATCATCATTAACTGTTTTTCTGCCCAAACGGCCATCCAAAGTACCTTTTTCTTCTCTTTTCAAGTAATCGCAATCTTCTATTCTTAAATTATCGTTTAATCTTCTTACTAATTCATAATGCGGTGATTGACCAATCGGTACATCTATCAAAGTATAATTATCATACAATCCGTCAAATCCAAGGAAAAGATCATCTGGATCTAAATCCATAATTTTTGTAGGTATTGATCCCGAAAGGTAAAACACCGGTTTATTATAGGCTTTGATTCCACACTCATTTTCAAAATATTTTGTTTTGCCTACAAGTCTGTACCATTTTTGTTTTACTGTTTTGACAAAATTCATACTCGAATAATCCTTTTCTTACCTCAGGCATTTACAATATTATCACGGCTCCTAGAGGAAATCAAAAATCACTTTACCACCAGGAATGAGTCATCGTTTTCCTGTACTCTCCTCATCATATCTTTCATTTTGATAACATTCGCCTGATTCTTTTCTCTATATTTTTCCCACGTTCCAATAACTTTAGCCGGATTTCCACCGATAATTATATTACTCTCCGGAAATGATTTTGTTACCACTGATCCTGCAGCGACAATTGTATTATCCGCTATTGTTACGCCGTACATTATGGTAGCATTTTGTCCAATAAAACAATTATTTCCTATCTTGATTCTTCCAAATAATTCTCCTTTATCCGGCCAAATTAATTTAGAACTAAAATCATGTGTCACAAATGTAACATTTGTCGAGATTACCACATTATCTCCAATTTCTATTAAGAATGCTTCTTTCATCCCTATATAAGAAGCTATACGACAATTATCTCCGATTGTTACACCATTTTTACGATAAAAGTCAATCATAGCAGCCTGTGACTTATTTATCTTAGTTTTTACCTTCGCTACCCAATAGCCAAATTTTTTCATATTCCTAATGCCTCCTATAACATAATTGATTTATGAAACAGTATCTTAAACCCAGTCCCTATCCTCTTTTTTATCATTGCAATGATTCATCAAATGATTGACTTAACCGAAGTAAAGTAATCTGAAGAAGATACATATCTGCGTTTACTGTACCCCCGTGAGTCGAATACATTACTACAGACAAAGTAAATAGTGCTAACAATACTGCATCCTTTGCCTTCAGTAATTTCTTCAATATTATCCATTCAAAAGCAAGTATTGCAATGATACCAAGTATTCCATAACAAAAGAAAAAATCCAGAAATGTGGAATGCGCATAATAGATCGAACCATTTATACGTTGAATCTGACCTGGACCAACTCCTAATATAATATGCAAGGGTCCTGAATGAAGCACCGATGTTATATGAGTAACCCATATTTCTGTCCTTCCACTCATGCTCGCAAACTCTTCTGTTTCAAAAATTCTGGAAATTCTATATGCTGATGAGTCCAGCATACTAATAATAAAAATAATAACAAAAATAACAAGAGGAAAAGCGTTCCATATTTTCAATTGTGATTTATTAGAGAATAGTAAAAAAACTATCATTGATATTAAGAGCGCTGCTATTACTCCCCTCGCAGTTGTCAGAATCAATATAGCGCTCATTGGAATAATAAGAATATATGAAAAAAAGCCAAAATCAAAATTCTTATATAGAGCCTTTCCTTCCATCTTGGTATATAGAATAATCGATACACCTATTGCCATAACGATTGCTAAAGACTTTATATTATCATTAAAAGAAGCCCTTCCATACGTTGTCTGTATTATGCCATTTCGCAATACACTCAATCCATAATATGCCATCATGCCAATTGCCGCCCATATGTATGCCCATATGATTATCCCTAATCCACCATCTTCTTTCTTAATAGAAGCATTATAAATAACCATAACCAGAGCAATACACAACAGCATCATTATGGCATTATTGATGTCTACATTGATTCCAAAAAGGGAAGAAAGAAGCACTAATACGACTGATGCTAATGCGAAAATACCACCTTTCAAGCGCCTGATCATCTTCAAATTATGCAAAAACAGCGATACAATAACTAATGTAAACAGTCCTACATTCACCACAGAAGGATATAACGCACCTATATACAATCGACTGACTATATAGCATCCCAGGCAAGAAAAGCAATCGTTTACGGACTCAATTAACAGTAAAACAGGAATTAAAGCATAAATGATAGTGTTATAACCTAAAGCATATAAGATTGCGAACAATAATGAATTTATAGCTATCAACATGGCTTTCTTTTTTGGCAATATACCAAATTTATCCAATTTACTCGCACTATACACCAATTCGCATCCTCCGCCTAAATAATTCCTTTTTATTATATCAAAAATGAGACATCAGGAATTTCTACTCTAATTGATCAGATGGGATATTTGCTTTACATGTCACTTCATCGAAAACAGAAATGATTTTTTCAACTACAGAATCTGAAGAACACTCTTGCAAACACTTTTCAGAGATCAGTTTTCCATCGTATTTATCATAATTAGTATAGATTTCTCTCAATGCTCTTTTTAATTGGCAAAAATCATCTACATCTATCAAATGTCCTGCATAGTCCGGAACAGTACGTATTCCTCCATGTCTTGTTGAAATAATAGGTCTTCCGACAGCCATTGCCTCTCTATAGACCAAGCCATACGTTTCAGCCCTGCTTGCCAAAACAAAAGCATTACATTTCGTATACTCTTCAAGAGTTCTCTCTCTGCCTATCTGCCCTATCAACTCGATTCTTTTATCAATTCCAAGATTATGAATACACTCTTCTAAGTTTTTTTTCTCTTCTCCTTGTCCGGCTATTCTGAGAATTACTTTTTCATCATCTTTAAATTCTTCAGAAAAAGCTTTAATCAATAAATCGAAACCTTTTCTTTTAATCAAACCGCCCATTGAGAAGAAAACGAATTTATCGGTTTGCTTAAGAGGATAGTATTTGAAGCACGGATCGATCATGTTTGTAACTACTTTAACATTATAACTATCAACATCTACAAATTTCTCTATAGACTCAAGCAGACCTTGTGAAACACAAATAAACGCATCCGAGTTTCTAACCGTTTCTTTTATGTAGTGTTTCATCTTCTTATCAATATTTTCGTTCATCAACAAACTAAAGTGCTCTTGTGTCACTAGCGGAACATTTCCTTTTAACTTTACAGCAGCAAATCCTGCCGCAAAAGAAAAGTGTGCATAATAGAGATCAGGAACCCCAAATTCGTTGATTGCTCTATTGATCAATCTGCCCAGCGCCTTACTGAAACTATTAACATATATGCTTTTAAATTTTGTCGGCCATACTGACATAATCTCTGTATAATAAGTAACAATTCCATTATCAATTATTTTTTTAATTCTATGATCTGGTTTTTTCCCTTGTTGAATTGGAATAGGTTGTACACTTAAAACTACCACTGAGTGTCCCTTTTCTTTAATTGCCTGCATCTGTTCATAAATAAACAAGCAATTTTCAGGGTATCTTTCAGACTTATACCACCCAGGCAACGTAAAAATCAGCATAGCTTTCTTCTCTCTTTCATTTAATCTTTTTGAATAAAATAGCTGCAGTATTTTAACTGCGTAATAAAGTGTTTTTCAGACAAACTAACTGACAATCCAGCATATTGAAGACCGCGCCCGGTTTATTAAAATATTCGCAACTACAATCTCCACCACTGCATGCCTGAATTCTTTAAATCTTCAATCTTAAATAGTCCCTTTACATCAATAAGAACTTTCTCAGCGTCGGGTACATCTTTAAACATCTTTCTGATTGCTTCCACTAGATTTGGCCGTCTTTTACATGCAGCACATTTATTATCCGCTAAATCCATATGAACTATGTGTTATCACTCTGTCTAATACATATTTTAAGTACTTCATACAATAGTGAAAAGAGACCTTATTTTCTATAATTATACGAATTCCCTTTAATATTTTCCTATCTTGAAAAGCTGTTCTGGAACGTTCAAGAGAAATAATTGCAATGACTCTCTCTCTATCTTTTTTATCAAGCTTTTGTATTCTTGGTGTAAATTTTTTTAAATAATACTGAGTATAACCATCTATTTCCTCAAAGGATCTCTTTCTCCTCTCACCTTCCTGATGTACTATCAATAAATCTTCGTTAATATAGGCAATTTTATTATGCTCCAGTATTCTAACCAAAAACTCTATATCTTGATTCCTTGCAAATGATTCATCAAATCCATTCACTGAATCAACAACCTGTTTTCTAAGCATTAGATTTGATCCACCCAGAACATAAAAAGTTCGAGACAATGCATCCACATAACAATCACCATATCTATTCTCTGTAGAAGTATGTATAGTGCCGGATTCTTTTACTACAGAATAAGCTGTATAACAAACCCCCCAGGAATCATCCAGCCCCATCAAACACTCTATCTGTCTTTTGACTCTATTTGGTTTCATCTCATCATCATCGTCTATAAATGATATATAACTTCCATTAGCTGATTTCCATCCTGTGTTTCTGGCAGCCGATCCGTTTTTATTATGTTCATGTTTTATATATTTCACTTTAGGATTATCCGCATATTCCTGCATTACACTTTGAGTTTCTTCTCTTTCTCTTGTGTCAGGATTATTGTCATCAACTACAATTATTTCTATATTCGAATATGTTTGTTTTAATACAGAATCTATACATCTTTTTAAATAAATTGGTCTGCTATAAGTTGGAATAACGACAGATACCAACGGTTCCTCGTTCATATTTGCTCTCCTCTATAAAAGTGATTTTTTGACAAATTCTGATTACAATCGAAACCAAAAGTGATACATACTCCTCAGCATCAGTACAGATGTTCTATCGTTTTACGCACAACCATTTTTTTGTCAAACATGTCTTCCATGTGTTTCCGTCCATTTTTCCCCATCTGTTCTCGCTCCTGATTTTTCATAGAGAGAATTTTTTTCATCTTCACATACAGATCATCTGCATTTTTGGCTTCGCACAGGAATCCACTCACTCCATCGACAACTGCCTCTTTACACCCGGAAATATTTGAGGTTATCACAGGACGCCCCATAGCAGCAGATTCCAGATTCGTGTTTGCCATTCCTTCATGATAAGAAGGAAGCACAAAACAGTGTGAATCACTAATAAAAGATCTGACATCGGTTTGATATCCATGAAATCTTAACCAACCATCTTTTTCATACTGTTTGATCTGATCTTCATATTTATCTTCAAAGGAACCAAGCAAATCCAAAGTGCATTTTTCTTCTTCCGCTTTTAGCCTCTGCATAGAAGCAAACAATTCTTCAATTCCCTTTTCTTTCATAACCCTACCCATAAAAAGGAATCGAAAACCTTGACTATCTTTCGGATAAGGTTGATATGAAAAATGCTCAAGATTTACTCCGGCACCATTGAGTAATACTGCCTGCTCTTTTTTGATAATTCCCTCATTAACAAACAAGTCACGATTTTCTGCATTTTCAAAAAACACGCATTTTGCCTTTTTCAAAGCCAATTTGTTTAGCACCGTTGCCACATTTCTAAGCAATCCGCTACCTTCAAACGCAGTTCCAAGTCCAGTAATATTTCCGACGTATTTAATCTTACACATGCGGCATGCAAACCCACCATAGATATTAGGCTTGATTGTGTAAGTGATGGCAAGATCAGGTTTCTCTTTATTCAAAATTTTTTTATATTGCCGATAGAGTGAAAAGTCATGTAAAAGATTTAAACCCCGACGATTTATTTCAGTGTTAATAAGCTTAACACCAAGGTCTTTAAGTTGATCTTCTCTTTCTCCGATAGGAGTAAGCGCGATCACTTCATGCCCATCAGCTATCATGCGAAGTATTAAGTCTTTGCGAAAGTTATACAAACCGCTTGAGCTGTTAATTATCATAGCAATTTTCATTGTCGCCCTACCTTTTTACAATTTTCAGCTCGTTATACTTCATCATATAGACGCCCGCCTCGTAGGCACCAATATTTTTCTCATTTACAATTCCACGCAAATTGTTCAATATCAGTTTCATATGATCGCAGCCTGACTCATACGCATGTGGATATCCCCCGCCAAAACGGGGATTTACTTCGGATATGCAGTACTTTCCATCAACATTAAAAATGTCAATATCAATCTGACCGCGATACCCGGCTTCAATCACAAATCTTTCAATAAGCTCGAAGAGAACCGGATCTTTGAAGCTGACCGCTTTATCCGTTTCCCCGGCACGCATCTTTATCTTTTCTTTCGTAAAAATGGATACTACCTCTCCAGATATAAGGTCAATATATACATCGGCGCCAATCTCCTGTCCGTCAAGAAACTCCTGGATCATCAAATCATCCTCGTGGGCAAAAAGAATATCCATTGTTTCTTTGTCATAAACCTTTGAGATGCTAATGGACGCAGAACCACGACATGGCTTAACAAACACAGGGTATGAAACTTCACCTGCATCCACAGCCTTATAAAATTCTTCCTTATTCATCCATGACTGTGCGCAATTATAGCCATGAGTCTTCAGCCATTCATACATCTGCATCTTGTCTAGTGCCATTTCACAGAGGTCGTACGGCGATCCTATTATCGTTACACCAAGCTCATTAAACTTTTCTTCATTAGCGGCAAGAAGAGATAGTTCCGGATCAATAAGGCTAAGGACTCCACTTATCTGTTCCTTCTTACAAATCTCCAGAATTTTATCTATGTACCCTTCTTCTGTGATCGGCGGTACAATATAGTACTTGTCGGCATCATATATGGCTGGGGCAAGTTTGCTTGTATCCGTTGCTACTACGGATCCTATATTGTTAAGTGTTTTTTTAAAGTAGTGAACGATTTTATTTCGTGTTCCAGCAGCCAGAATTAAGATATTCAAATTTCTACCCCTATCAATCGAATTTGCGCAAAGCATCAAAGAAGAGCGGCACCCCACCGGTATGGATAAATAAAATATTCTTTCCTTTTATGTCCCTGATGTACTCTGTCATCCCCATGAAAGCTTTTCCGGTATAGGTCATATCCAGAGGAATACCATAGTTTTTTAACACTAGCTCTATCGTTTCAGCAACCAGTTTATCATCTTTTCCGTACCCGGACGTATAATCATCTATAAATAATGTGGCCGCCTGAACAGCTGCTTCATCAGCTCTGTCCCCCAGGTACGATCTCACGCTATCCAGCACTACATTGCGCCCTCTGGGATTCTTCCGGGCGATGCTGATACCTACAATGCTTCTCTCGTCCCCGCTCAAAAGCTGACCACACACAAGGCCGGCATGCGTAGTTCCTGTCCCCGAAGCAAAGAAGATATAGTCAAAATGTACATTCAATTCCGCTTCCTGATCTTTTATCTCCTGATAACACCGAACATAGGCTTCCGTACCGATATTGCCGTGTCCGCCGCCTTCTATGAAGCAGGGGTTTCTTCCGGCTAATTTCAGCCCGGTGATTTTCTTTTCTATAGTGTCATGGACTTCATTGACTGGAACTATGTTTATCTCTGCTCCGAACATTTTCATCATCTGGCTGTTAAAAGTTGACTCGTTTGCCTCCTCTGGGCTAATAATGTAGCACTGCATTCCTCTTTTACAGCACTCGTTCGCAACCACACGGCAATGATTAGAGCTGCCAGAGCCATATGTTACAACGCAATCATAATCACTTTCATCAATTTCCTGAAAGAATAGCTGCGCTTTTCTCGCTTTGTTCCCGCCAAAAGAGAATGGAATCAGGTCTTCACGCTTTATGTACAGATGATTGCCTTTGTATTCACCTAAGTTCTGGATAATCGTCATCTGGCCCAATCCTCTCTAAGAATGCCATAAGCTATCCGATCTGTATATTTCCCATGGGAGATAATATCCTGCCGAATCACACCTTCTCTCACAAATCCTATTCCTTCCAAAAGCTTCTGGGGTGCAATGTTCTCAACCTCGGTAAAGAAATATATGCGGTTTAATCCAAGTATCTCAAAACCATACTCAAGCATCAGCCTACTGGCTTTTTTTGCTATACCTTTACCTTTAAAGGCGGTTTCGCCCATAGCCATGTAATACTCCGCTTTACTGTTCTTACGATCTATAGACAGAAGTCCAATCGTACCAACCGGCACTCCATCAGCTTCAATCACGGCATCGTATCGGGTATCATCACCTTGATGACTGTCAAACCACTTTTCTGTTTTCTCCACACAAATTGGGATATCATAATGGAGGAACTGATTATTCTCGGGATTATTGATCCATTCAACCTTCTTTGGAATATCCGTTCTTTCAAACTTTCTTATAGTTACCTGCACTTCTCACCACATCCAATCTACCAGCCTTGATTTCACTGCCCACCAGAATATCAGAGCGCTTGATCACCTTTCCAACTGTCGTAAAAAGCACTTTCAAATCCATGGCAAACGTAATATTGTTCACATACTCCAGATCATATTGAAATCGTTCTTCCCAGCTATGTACTGCATTCCTGCCATTCACCTGTGCCCAACCGGTGAGGCCCGGCCTCACATCATGGCGATGGTGTTCTTCCGCTGTGTAATACGAGAGATACTCCACCAGCAAAGGTCTGGGCCCAATCACTGCCATATCTCCCTTTATGATATTGAAAAGCTCCGGAAGCTCGTCCAACGATGTGGACCTTAAGATTCGTCCGAACTTTGTTAATCTCACATCGTCCGGTAACAGCTTCCCATTTACATCCCTGTCATCAGTCATCGTTCTGAACTTATAGAGTTTGAAAATCTTCTCATCCTTACCCGCACGATCTTGTGTGAATAAAACAGGTGAACCCAGTTTAGTTCTCACAAGGATAGCAATTATAAGAAGAATGGGACTGAGAACAATTAATGCTCCCGTAGAGAGAAAAGCATCTAATCCACGTTTTATAAATCTTTCGTAAAGACCATAAGGTTTATGGGTATTACTTTTCTTTCCTGTCACTTCAGCTATAATAGCCACCAGAGCAACACATGCTGCTATTATGATAATTACAAGAATAACCTTTAGAATAATCATCTTCACACCTATCCAACCATTATCTTACAAGCTTGCAGAATTGGATAACTAATCTACGATTTATGTCATCCATTGCCATATTAAACACATTTCCCACTTCATCGGGTGCCGGATCTATTAACTCTTCAAAATTCATGTCAGAAGATATTTGTTCTTCTCTTTATCGAAAACACCGATGAATAATCTCAATGATCCTGTCCTGCTGCTCTACCGTCATTTTGTTATCGCTCGGCAGACACAATCCACGGCGGAAAATATCAGCTCCAACGTCGATTCCAGAGCCTTTTATGTAAGCATTCGTACAGCCTCTGTCGCTTCCTTCGACCGTAACAAACGGATTCGTCCGGTATATCGGCTGCATATGCATGGGCTTCCAAATCGGTCGGCCTTCCGCACCGAAAAAGCTGATCGCATCCAGAATCTCGTGTGGAGAACTCTTGCCTTTCTTTTATCTTCTTCTCTATCACGACTTCCGTCATCCATTCCCGGAAGAATATGACTATGCCGGTCGATCACTGTTTCGCTCTCTTTGAATTTGTTAATAATTATTATTATACTTCTTGTGTTTTCCGTATTTTCCGTTTCGGCTGCTTCCGACTTTAGAACCGTTCATAACACAACCGAGAATGTTGATTTTCAGCACAGTTATCCGTTTTTAAAGCTTGGTCTGACTACTTTGCTGTTATTTTGCTCACATTGCAATTATGTAATATTTGACAATATTATACATTCTGACTTATTAACCGCAGAGTAAACGACATATTTAAATATTCTCTTTTAGTTATAACATAGCTATTTTCAAATTGCAAGCCTAAAAACCAACTTTTCGAGTTTTTTCGGTGTATGTGTTAAAATGATATGAACCAAAAAGAG
>CAJOPP010000408.1 GCA_905236365.1 uncultured Lachnospiraceae bacterium | reverse complement strand
TAAACTAGTACTATATTTGGGAGGAAACTTATGAGCGTACAGTTATTAGATAAAACAAGAAAAATTAATCAGCTTTTGCACAATAACAGTTCGCACAAGGTTGTTTTTAATGATATTTGCAAAGTGCTTAGCGAAATTCTGGAATCAGATGTTCTTGTAATCAGCAAGAAAGGAAAGTTACTTGGTATCAAGAATTGTGCAGGTATCAGTGAGATTACTGAACTTATTACATCGGATGTGGGCGGGTTTGTTGATGCTATGTTGAATGAAAGATTGCTTGGAGTATTATCGACAAAGGAAAATGTTAATCTGGCAACACTCGGTTTTGAATTTGATGGTCAGGAAAGATATCAGGCGATTATATCACCGATTGATATTGCGGGTGAACGGTTAGGAACTGTTTTTATGTACAAAGAAGGTGATCCTTATACGATTGATGATATTATTTTAAGTGAATATGGCACAACCGTTGTTGGTTTGGAAATGATGCGGAGTGTCAATGAAGAATCTGCCGAAGAGGATCGTAAGCTGGCTATCGTGCATTCAGCAATTGCCACTTTGTCGATATCGGAAGCTGAAGCGATTTATCATGTTTTTGAAGAACTGTCGGGCATGGAGGGTATATTAGTAGCCTCTAAGATTGCTGATCGGGTAGGAATTACCAGATCTGTGATTGTCAACGCTCTTCGTAAGTTTGAAAGTGCCGGTGTGATAGAAACAAAATCATCCGGTATGAAAGGAACATATATAAAAGTATTGAATGATGTAGTGTTTGATGAATTGGAAAAATTACATAAATTGTGAATTGATCTGCAGAATATCAAAAAGGATTTATGGGTTTCCTCATGAGTCCTTTGCTATTGTTGCATACAAAATATGACAATAATCAGGCGATTACAATCTCGAAGGTTTTGGAAAATGAATCGTTTAACAAAATTCGGAGGAGTGAAAGTCAAATAGAAATTTAATAAATATGGGATATAGAAAGGGATTTTTCAAAAAGGAGGAGAATGCATGATCAACACTAATATTTATAATTATATCAATGTATTGGATAAAGCAGCTGATGCAGCGAATAGAAGAGAAGAAATCCTTACTAACAATATCGCAAATAATGATACTCCTAATTACAAAAGAAAAGATGTTTCCTTTGAACGATATTTGGAACAGGCATTACTCAGTGATCGTCCTTTAGATGAACGGATTGCAGAGGTTAATACACATTTGTCGGATTTTGGAGGATTGGTGTATACAGATTCTTCAACTCTGGATTATCGTTTGGATGGTAATAATGTAGATATTGATACAGAGAATGCAATGTTGGCAGAAAATCAGATCAGGTATAATACCTTAATAGAACAAATTGGTCAGGAATTTTCCAGATATAAGACGGTATTATCGTAATCTTTTGTGAAAGGTCATATGGAGATTTGACAAGATCTTTATGGAATCACAGCGAGAATTTAAAAAACAATTTTCTTGTGTTGTTATTAGTAGCAGGAGATTGAAGCTGAAACAGGAGGGATAAGGTATGAGTGGAATTTTTAATACAATGGATGTTGCGGCATCTGGCATGACAGCACAACGTACCAGAATGGATATTATTGCCCAAAATATTGCAAATGTGAATACCACAAGAGATGAAAAGGGAGAGGTTTATAAAAGGCAGACGGTTTTGTTCCAGGAAAATGCAAACCAGTCTTTTGAACATATTTTGAGCAACCGTTTAGAAACATATCATGCAAAAGGCGTAAAGATTGCATCAATTGTTGAGGATACAACAGAAGGACCAATGGCATATGATCCATCGCATCCGGATGCTGATGAGAATGGATATGTTCATCTTCCAAATGTGAATACGGTTACGGAGATGACGAATCTGATTGATGCGAGCAGATCTTTTGAGGCAAATGCAACGGCGTTCAATGCAGCAAAGGCTATGGCAGCAAAGGGATTAGAATTATTTAGCTAAAATATAAGAAGAATGGATGGGTGGTTATAAATGGCAATTTCAGCAGTGGATAGTGTGGATGCCGGACAGGCATTGATTAATAATTTGAATTTATCAAAGGTAGAGTCTGATAATGAGGTATCGTTTGATAATCTGCTTGGTTCTGCACTTCGTATGTATCAGGAAACGGATCAATTACAGAAAGCAGCTGAGACCTCAGAAATCAATTTTGCTTTGGGCTATGCTACAAGTACACATGATCTTGCAATTGCACAGCAAAAGGCCAATATTGCATTACAGTATACTGTAAAAGTTACGAACAAAGCCTTAGAGGCGTACAAGGAATTGCTTAATATGCAATTATAAAGCTTGGAAGTTATTTTTAGAGAGAATGAATAGCGTGTAAGATAAACGGAACTTTCAAATCCGGCGGGGAGTAGTATAGTAGTATGTTAGATAGACTAAAATCAATTCAAACCAGATTCGTAGAATTTTGGAATCGATTTACAAGTAAACAAAAGACGATGATTATTTCTATCTCGGCGGCAGTAATATTTACCTTGGTTGCACTGATTGTGTTATTGAATCGTACAAGATATGTTGAACTCGTTACGTTTGATAATACGACGGATGCAGCAGCGGCACGGGAAATTCTGACAGCAGCAGGTATTCAGCCATCGATTTCCGGAAACGGACTTACGTTTTCGGTTGATGAGAAAAAAGAATCAGATGCAAGATTAGCTTTAGGAGAGAATAATATTGCTACGAATAAAGATGACAGTGAGCAGAACTTATTTGATACAGGTATGTCTACAACTGATCGTGAAAGACAACTGAAAGAAAAAATTTATGAACAGGTTCAGCTTGGCAATATTATTCAAAAGGTGGAAGGTGTAAAACAGGCATCGGTACAGATTACCCTTCCGGAAACAACAAATTCTTTGCTGGCAGATACAAAAGAAGCTTCGGCCAGTGTGATGCTGGTAACGACACGAGATTTTCAAGATGACAGTGTAGAAGGGATTGCTAATTTTGTGGCAACTTCGTTAGGCAATTCGGATACAAGCAAGATCCGGATTATTGATCAGACTGGTAAGTTGCTATATGGCGGGGAAGAGGATACCTCTACGATGAACGGTAATGCCTCACAGGTTGTTAAAATCACGGATCAAGTTACGAACAGTTTGGAAGACAGGGTACGCAGTCTGTTGATTAATTCGGGCGTGTATAATGATGCGGAAGTGGCAGCAAATCTGGATGTGCATTTGGATGATGAATCTGTTGAAGATATTCATCACTATACAGACGATAATGAAGAAGATACCGGTCCTAAAACGAGTTATTATTATTATAATGCAGAAAATGCAGATGGGGTTTCAGGTATACCGGGAACAGATACCAATGACGGTACAGTGAATGATTATGAGATTCAAAGTAGTACGTCGAACAACAGTAATGCGAATGTGATAAGAGAAGAATATAATGATAGTGTTACGACTACGACAACGCGAAAGGCAATTGGTACTGTTAATGCACAGAATTCTTCGATTGCTGTTATGTTGAGCCGCTATGTTATATATGATGAAGCAAAGATGAAAAAAGCCGGACAACTGCGTGGTACGGATTTTGATACCTTTCAGGAAGAAAATAGTGCGAGAAATCCGATAGAAGTTGATGAAGAGACTTATGCATTGGTTGAAAAGGCAACGGGAATTCGTGCAGAGAATATTCAAATTCAGGCGTTCGAGGTTCCTCTTTTCTATCCGAGTGAAACCAATGCACTGAATACACTGACGAATTATCTTCAATTTCTGTTGGCGATTTTGATAGTTGTACTTTTGTTCTTTGTAGTATTTAAGGGAATGAAACCGGTGGAGGTGACAGAGTTGGAACCGGAGTTATCGGTAGAAGCCTTGCTTGCGACAACAAAAGAGAATCAATCCTTGGAAGATATTGAATTTAGTGATAAATCTGCAACCAGACAGCAGATTGAACGTTTTGTGGAAGAAAATCCAGAATCTGTGGCACTTTTATTACGAAATTGGCTGGAGGATGATTGGGATTAATTGATTGTTTTGGAGGGGAAAGTTATGGCAGGTCATGACTATGATGAAATATCAGGGATACAAAAGGCTGCAATTCTTTTGATTTCCTTAGGACCGGAGAAATCAGCTAACGTGTTTAAACATTTAAAAGAAGATGAAATTGAAACATTGACGTTGGAAATTGCAAATACAAGAAGTGTACCTCCGGATTTGAAGGAACAGGTATTGGAAGAATTCTACGAAGTGTGTCTTGCCCAGCAGTATATTGCAGAAGGTGGTATTGGATATGCGAAAGAATTGCTTGATAAAGCACTGGGTGAGGATAAGGCGAAGGATGTTATAGGAAGGCTTACAGCTTCCTTACAGGTACGTCCGTTTGAATTTGTACGAAAGGCGGATCCGTCTCAGTTACTTAACTTTATACAGGACGAGCATCCACAGACTATTGCACTGATTCTGGCATATTTGTCTTCTAGCCAGGCTGCAGCAGTTATTGGTGCACTTCCGCCAGAGAAACAGGCGGATGTTGCAAAACGTATTGCACTGATGGATCGTACTAGTCCTGATGTGATTAAGGAGGTAGAAAAGATTTTGGAAAAGAAACTATCCTCTCTTGTTAATCAGGATTACACAATTGTTGGTGGTGTTGATTCGATTGTATCCATTTTGAATACAGTTGATCGGAGTACAGAGAAACATATTATGGAAACGTTGGAGATTGAAGAACCGGAACTTGCGGATGAGATTCGGCGTAAGATGTTCGTATTTGAGGATATTCTTAGTCTGGATAACAGAGCAATTCAGACAGTTTTACGTGAAGTGGATAATAGTGAACTTGCTATTGCATTAAAAAATGCAAACGAGGATGTTCAAAACTGTATCTTCAACAATCTATCTTCCCGTCTTGCTGCTATGATCAAGGAAGACATGGAATATATGGGACCTGTAAGATTAAAAGATGTAGAAGAGGCTCAGCAGAAGATTGTAAATATCATCCGAAGGTTGGAGGATACTGGCGAGATTGTTATTTCTCGTGGTGGAGGTGATGAGATCATTGTCTAATCTGATCAAATCGGGATTTGTAGCTTTTTCGAAGGATGATAAACTTGTTATTGATGCCAATAAGAATAAAATAATTACCGGAATCGATACTGCGTTAGAAGAGGCTGAATTGCATTGGGATGAGCCGGCTATTCATTCAGAAAGCACAATGGAAGAGGTGCTGGCAGAGGCTTTAATCAAAGATGCCGGATTGGATGGAGATGATTTTGCAGAGGATGAACTCTTGAAAATGAACACTTCTGATCTTACGAATGTTTTAGAAAATTCATCCGGTGAGCTTCAACAAGTTGCAGATGAAGTTGTAAAATCAGCCCAAAGTGAAGCAGAAATGATTATCAATCATGCACATGACGAAGCGGAGCAGATGCGTTCTTTAGCTTATGATGAGGCGGAACAGATAAAAGCACAGGCAACAGAAGAAGGATATCAGCAGGGATATGAAGAAGGAATCCGGGCTGCAAGTGAAGAACTGCAAGAGAAAAGAATGGTATTTGAAGAATATGTTCAAGATAAGGAACATGCATTACAGCAAAAAGAAGTAGAAATTTTAAAAGAAACAGAACGAAAAATGGTAGATTTTCTATGTCTGTTGATTCCTCAGATTACAGGTGTTGTAATAGAGGAGCACAGAGATGTACTTCTTTATATGGTGAATTCTGCAATGCAGGATTTGGATAACAGCAAACATTTTGTAATACGAGTTTCTTCTGATGATTATGAAATGATAGCAGAAAGAAAAGATGAAATATACGGAGCGTTGAATCCGAATATTGAGTTGGAGATATTTGAGGATGCAAAGCTTGCCCCGCTGCAATGTTTGATTGAAACGGATAACGGAATAGTTGATGTCAGTCTGGATATTCAACTGGAGAATTTAATAACAACATTAAAACTTATGGTTAAAGAATAGGTGATGCATTTGAATATCGATTACGAAAAGTATTTTTCGATTATCCCTCGCTCTTATGTGAAGGAGTTGGGAAAAGTAGTAAAAATAGTAGGACTTACTGTTGAATCAGTAGGTCCTACATGCAAATTGAATGATTTATGCAGAATTCTTTCTAAGGATGGTACCCAGGAGGTTATGGCAGAGGTTGTTGGATTTCGCGATAACCGGGTTCTTCTAATGCCTTTTGAAAGTGTTGAAGGAATTGGTCTGGGTGCAACGGTTGAAAATACTAAGGAGCCTCTGAAAGTTTTTGTAGGGGTGGAATTACTTGGTCGTGCATTGGATGGATTGGGAAGACCGTTAGACGGAAAAGAATTGTTTTTGAAGGATACTTATCCAATAGAGGCACCGCCTCCGGATGCTTTGAAACGTAAAATGATTTCTGAAGTTCTTCCACTGGGTGTAAAAGCGGTGGATGGGATGATTACCGTAGGAAAAGGTCAACGTATTGGCATATTTGCGGGTTCTGGTGTAGGAAAGTCCACACTGATGGGGATGTTTGCCAGAAATACAAAAGCAGATGTCAATGTTATTGCATTGATTGGAGAACGCGGAAGAGAGGTGCGTGAGTTTATTGAGCATGATTTGGGAGAAGAAGGGCTTAAACGTTCGGTCGTTGTAATTGCTACTTCTGATAAGCCTGCATTGATTCGCAATAAAGCTGCTAAGACTGCAACTGCAATTGCAGAATATTTTAGAGATCAGGGAAAAGATGTTCTTTTGATGATGGATAATATGACTCGTTTTTGTATGGCACAAAGAGAAATTGGTCTGGCATCCGGTGAACCTCCGGTTACAAGAGGGTATCCGCCATCTGTTTATTCTGAACTTCCAAAAGTTCTGGAAAGAGCCGGTAACTCGGAAAGAGGTTCTATTACCGGTCTTTATGCGGTTTTGGTAGATGGTGATGATTTTAACGAGCCGATTTCAGATACGGCAAGAGGCATTCTGGACGGTCATATCATTCTTTCCAGAAAATTGGGAAATAAGAATCATTATCCAGCAATTGATGTGCTGCAGAGCATTTCCAGATGCATGAGCGGAATTGCTACGAAAGAACACAAAAAAGTTGCCGGTAAGCTGAAAACGGTACTAGCTACCTATAATGAGGCGGAAGATTTAATTAATATCGGAGCTTATAAGCCGGGCTCTAATCCGGATATTGATTTTGCAATTTCAAAGATTCAAAAAGTGAATGAATTTTTAATGCAGGATGTGGACAGTAAATATCAGTTTGAAGATGAAGTCGCAATGCTTGAGGATATATTTAATGATGAGACTGTTGAATAAAGGTGGTTTTGTTTGTGGCGAAGTTTGTTTATCGTATGCAGAATATATTAGATATTAAGTACAAGCTTGAAGAACAGGCGAAACAGCACTATATGGAAATTCGTTCCCGCCTGAATGAGGCGGAAGATGTTTTGGAGCAGTTAAATGGGCGAAAGGAAGCTTATTTTGATGATTACCGGAATCTGTTAACAGACAGACTTACAATTTTGGAAATTGAAGAGTGTAAAGAGGCTATTATCTTGATGGATGAATATATCGCTAACCAACAGAATGTGATCAGAGAGATTGAACGAGAATTAGAAGAAGCTGTTCGTCTGATGAATGAAGCAATACAGGAAAGGAAAGTTCATGAAAAATTAAAAGAGAATCAGTTTGAAATATTCTTGCAGGAGTTAAATCAGGAAGAAGCTAAGGAAATTGATGAACTGATCAGTTATCAGTATAATAATAAAGAGGCAGAGGAGGAATAATGTTCTTATGGCAAAAGGGAAAAAGAAGGAAAAAAATAGCGAAGAAAATATTGGAAGTAAGGTTTTATCTGCTTTTTTTATGATATTGATAGTAATTGTATGGCTTGCAGTTTTGATTGCACTGATAAAATTTGATGTGGGAGGATTCGGAAGTACAGTGCTTCGACCGATTCTGAAAGACGTTCCGGTTTTAAACAAAATTTTACCGGAAGCTTCGGAAGAGCAACTAGCCAAGGAGGCGGAAGAAAGTACAGATGAAAATCAAATCGCAACTCTTTCTCAGGCAAAGGAGATGATTGAACAGCTCCAAAAAGAAAAAGAAGATTTGACCAAAAATAATAATTCGTTAAAAGAAGAAAATGAAGATTTAACCAAGCAGGTAGAACGTTTGAAGGTGTTTGAAGAGAATCAGAATCAATTTCAGGCAGAAAAAGAAAAATTTTATAACGAAATAGTCTATGGAGAAAATGCTCCGGATGCCGATACATATATTGAGTGGTATGAAAGTATTGATGCTGCGAATGCGGAGGCGATATACAGACAATTGGTTTCAACAAGAGCCTCTGATTCTGAATTGTCGGATCTGGCAAAAACATATGAAAATATGAAACCTGCAGCGGCAGCAGCTGCATTGGAGAAAATGAAGAATGATCTGGATACTGTAGCAACGATACTAAAGGCAATGAAAGCAGATAGCAGAGCAAAAATCATGGATCAGATGAATCCGGATTTTGCTGCAAATGTTACGAAGAAACTGATGCCTTAAACCATATTATTACGTGAAGGGAGGTAGAGTATGCAGGTAAATGGAAATATAAATACCGCTGATTTTTTACAGGTTGGAAATCAGGCAACTAAGGCGAGTAGTAATTCGAAAGAATCGTCTGATCTTGATTTTGCAAGTTTCCTTGCAACCCCGCAGAAGAATACTGATAATATTCTTTCTGAGAAAAAAATTTCGAGAAAGACAGATTACAAGAATCGTTCGTCAGAGGATACTGTGACACAGAAAAATGATAAGGCAAAAGCAATCAGAATGAAAAAAAATACTATGAAACAGATGAAGAAAGAGGAAGATGTTGTTGATGAACAACCGGAAGAAGTGTCCACAGAGCTGGAGAAGAAAGCGATTGAAATATTGAGCAGTCTGTTGCAGTTATTTACGTTCCGGTTCCAAGTTTCAGAAGAAGAATTACAAGGAAAAATGGAAGAGTTTGGAATGAAATTCAGCGATTTATTATCTACTGACGGCATTAAAGATTTTTTCCTGAATATGCAATCAGCGGATGTTTCAGATTTGATTGTAAATGAAGATATGAATATTGTGCTGCAAGATCTTCTAACTGAATTTCAGAATGTTTTATTAGAAAATGGTGTAGAGGAAGTAAATCTGCAGAATGTTATCTCTGAAGAGGATATTCTTTCTTTTTTTGAAGATGTTGCTGAGACTAAAACAGATGCCTATATTTCTGAAAAGTCTTTCAAAACGGATTTTTCTGAACAGAAAGCAGAACCTGAAGTGATTATAAATGAACAGATGGGATTTCAGAATACGGATGTTAAGAGCAAGACAGCTTCTAATGATGCGGATGGTCAAAAAGGAGAGCTACCTGATGAACGGCAAAAAAATGCTGGAAAAAGGACATTTACAAATCCAATTCTACAGTCGATTCAGGATGCAATCGATCAAGTAGATACAACTGCGATTTCAGAACAATCAGTTCGAGAAACAGACATTTTAAATCAGGTTGTTGAACAGGTTCGTGTCAACATGAATCGTACAACAACGTCATTGGAACTACAGCTATATCCGGAACATCTTGGAAAAATTCAAATTAATGTAGTTTCAAAAGATGGCATTATGACGGCTAGAATTGTTGCAGAAACAGAAGCGGTGAAAAAAGCGATCGAAGATGGTCTTACAAACTTGAAGGAAGTGATGGAGGAACAAGATCTTAAGGTAGAGGCAATTGAAGTTATGGTTGCTACAACTGGGTTTGAAAGTGGAGATGAGGAACAGAAGTCGTTTGAACAGGAAAATCCATCAAAAGGAAAACACAAACTTGTGTTATCGGAAGTAGAAGAAGAAGCTGAAGAGGAAGATGCTGAAGCAGAAAAAATGAGACAGATTGGCAGCAGTGTAAGCTATACTGCTTGATAAATGATTCTTATGGTGAAAATTTGTTCTTATTAAAGAAGGAGGTTAGAGAAAAATGGCAGGAATAAGTATTGATACTGCACAGGTGAATAATGCAGTGGATGCAAAGAATTCAAAGTCGGGAAGTTCATTGGATAAAGATGCTTTTTTAAAACTTTTAGTTACCCAGATGCAATATCAGGATCCTTTAGAGCCGACTAGTAATACAGAATATATGGCACAGTTGGCACAATTTTCAACGGTAGAGGAGTTACAGAATTTAAGTTCTGAATTTGCTACAAATCAGTCAATGAGCATGGCAGGACAATATGTGATTTTGAATGTACCTGATGTAGCAGGTGAGCTCAGACAGGTGAGCGGATTGGTAGATTATGTCACCTTAAAGGAAGGAAAAGCATTTTTTCATATTGATGAAGAATATTATCCGGCAGAATATCTTGATTCAGTGGTAAGTCTTGATTATTTGGAACATTTAGTGAATACTGCAAATAGCGATAATGTTGGAGAATCGGATAAGGCGGAAAAGACAGATGAAACAGATACTGCCAATGAGGTATATGAAATTGATTCGGATGGAGTTGAATAGAGATGACTTTATGAAAGAGGGGCGATAACATGGATCGTTTGCAAAACTCATTTATGTCTATTGATCAGGTGAAAGATCTTTATCTGAATAGAGAAGGCCAGAGCAAGAAGACAGAAAATACAAACGAACTTTCATTTAGGCAAATTTTGGAAAAAAAACAGGAAGCCCAATATGAGATACAGGGCGTGACCTTTTCTAAACATGCTAGTGACAGATTGGCAAGTCGTAATATCAACCTGAATGAAGAGCAGTTACAACGTCTGAATGAGGCTGTTCAGCAAGCAAAAGAAAAAAGCATACAGGAATCTCTTGTAATGATGGATAACATTGCGTTTATTGTAAACATTAAGAATAATACAGTGATTACAGCAATGGATCAGGAAATGAACGAAAGTAATGTATTCACAAATATTGATGGAGCAGTTATTGTCTAGCTGGACCTTTTGGAGGCTAGTTACCCTTGAATGACAGAGAGGGAAAACCATCAGTTGAGATTAGGAGGTCGATAACTATGATGAGATCACTTTATTCTGGTGTTGCAGGTCTTAAGACACACCAGACAAAAATGGATGTTATTGGTAATAATATTTCTAATGTAAATACGGTTGGATTCAAATCCAGTCAGGTATTGTTTAAGGATGTTTTGTATCAGACAACACAGAGTTCTACTGGTGCGACGGCAAATTCGGGTGGTAGAAATGCAAAACAGATCGGTTTGGGAACTAGTGTTGCGACAATTGCAATTTCCCAGTCTTCTGGTTCGGCACAGTCTACTAATAATCCATATGACTTGATGTTGAACGGAAGTTCATTCTTTATTGTTAATCGTGGTGGTGTTAATTATTTTACAAAAGTAGGAGCTTTTAAAACGGATGATGCAGGTAACCTGGTTACCGGTGATGGTGATTTTGTAATGGGCTGGCAGGTGGATCCGAATGATCCTAATAATGTCAGAAGAGATACGGTTTCTGCATTAAGACCGGAAGCAGAGGAATTTCAGACAGCAGCACCGGAAATGACATCCAAAACCTATATGACGGGAAATATTGTAGCAACGGATGCAAGTCTTTTAACGGATGATGGCGTTTCAACAACCGTTTCTATTTATGATAATTTAGGGTATAGCTATGTTGTAAAGTTTAAAATTACGCAGGATCCGAATGATTCCAGTCTTTATACGTTAGCTCTTGATTCCATTAGGGATGAACGGAATGTTAATATTTTGGGAGATGGAAATGACAAATATACGGCAACACTTGTTGGAGGAGCGTCTACGATTAAATTTGATCCTAGTACCGGTGCTTTTGTAGGTATGGGTGGTGTAGAAGGTGTGAAAGGATTGGAATTACAGATCAGACCGAACAATCCAGATGTTAAAGGGAATGTTTTTCAAGATCTTTCTGCACCGGATCAGGATGATTGGATTACCGGAATTGAGATTGATTGTTCAAATTTGACTATGTATTCAAAGGGAAAGCAGTGCAATGTCGAAACACATCGAGGAGGTACAGATTTGTTGGGAGCTGGTCGACAAGTAGGAACTCTTACGGATGTAACAATTAACACCAATGGTCAGTTATATGGCGTTTATGACAATGGTGTAACACGTTTAATGGGGCAGGTTGCAGTTGCTAATTTTGTTAATCCGGCAGGATTAGAGGCGATTGGTAACAGTTTATATCAAGAAACGAGAGCATCTGGTGTATTTGATGGTATTGGTGAAGATGTTAGTATGTTGGGTGAGTCTATGACACAAGGCGTTTTGGAAATGTCAAATGTGGATCTTTCTCAGGAATTTACGGAAATGATTGTTACACAAAGAGGCTTTCAGGCTAATTCAAGGATTATTACAGTTTCGGATACATTAATTGAAGAACTTGTAAATCTTAAGAGGTAATTTCTATGGATAATATACCCCGCAGTTTGCTGTACTGCAAATTTGTTGCTCTACAGCTTATGCGGGGTATTTAACGGTATTATTGCATTGCTGCAGAAAGAATATATACTATATTGCATTTACAATATATGCGTGTTGCTGAATTCGGCGGATGGTAATAAATTTACGGTTGATATGGAAGGGGATATTATGATTGAACTTACAAAATTAAATGATATGAAATTTTCAGTAAATGCAGAGATTATTGAATTTATTGAAGAAACACCGGATACAGTGATTTCCCTGACAACGGGAAAAAAAATTATTGTGAAAGAAAGCAGGCAGGAAGTGATGGATCTTGTAATTGCATATAAAAGAGCAATATTTGCTACTTTTGTAAAATTTGAGTAGAATATTTTGTTTATTTGTGATATAATAGTTTTATGCTTTAGAGAAGGAGATTTGTGAAAAGTGACAAATCTTAATATGCTTATGAATTGGAGAGGTGGAGAAATTGGATTTAGCATCAATTATAGGATTGCTATTGGCGTTCGCATTGATGGTTTTTGGTATGGCGAATGGTGATTTTGGAGTGGCTGCTTTACCGTGGTTTGTGGATGTACCTTCTGTTTTGATTACATTCGGAGGAACATTAGGAGCTGTGTTTGCGAGCAATAGCATACAAGGATTTGTAAGTGGCTTGAAGTCAATCACTTTGATTTTTAAGGTTCCGGAATTGGACAGCGTTGGTACGATTAAGAAGATTATCGATTTATCAAATGTTGCTCGTAAGGAAGGTTTGCTTGCACTTGAAGAATCAGCGAACACATTGGAAGATCCGTTTATGAAGAAGGGAATATTGCTAATTGTGGATGGTACTGATCCTGAACTTGTTCGTGGAATTTTGGAGGCAGAATTGGTAAATACGGATGCAAGACATCAGGCCAATATTGCTTTTTGGAAGCAAATCGGTGCAATGGGGCCTGCGTGGGGTATGATTGGTACTTTGATCGGTCTTGTTCTTATGCTTAAGAATTTGTCAGATCCTGATTCGATTGGACCATCTATGGCAACAGCTTTGATTACAACGTTTTATGGTTCTGTGTTGGCAAACTGGCTGAGTGCTCCGGTTTCTGGAAAATTGTCACTTTTTAATGATCAGGAGATTCAGCTCAAGGAAATTATGATAGAAGGTTTATTGTCTATACAGGCAGGAGAGAATCCGAGAGTGATTGAAGAAAAATTAAAATCCTTCCTTGCACCTAGTATGAGAGAAGGATTATCTGAGGGTGGTGAATAAGAATGGCAAAGAGAAAAGAAAAACCACCAGAGGAAGGTTCGCCGGCGTGGATGTCTACATTTAGTGATTTGATGAATCTGTTACTTTGTTTTTTTGTTCTTTTGTTTGCCAGTTCAACGATGGATGAGGGAAAGATTCAAAGAATCATGGCATCATTTAGTGATATTAGCTTTAGTATTTTTGAACAAGGAGCGGTTTCACTAATAGAAGGACCAATTGTTTCGGGTGGCGTGACACAACTTCCTAACATTGAATCCGTTTTGGAACATATTGGTGTTGCAACAGAAGTGAATGGCAATAATGAATCAATAGCGGCAAATGGTGCGGAAGGTGACGAGGAAAGTAAGAAGGATGGACAACCGGAATCTTTTGAACAGCAACAGAAAACGGAGTTATCTGAAAAAGAACTGAAGGCAGAAATGGAAGAACAAGGACTTCAGCAGTCTGAGGAGATGTATGATGAGATTTCCCAAATGACAGAGTCTTATAATATTGACGATATCATTTCTGTGGACTATAATGCACAATATGTTACTTTGGATTTAAATGGTGCACTTTTATTTGATGCCGGTTCGGCAGAAATAAGGGATGATGCCAGGATATTTATGCAGAAGATTGCATCTATTATGGGAAAATACAAGGAGTGTGTGATTGAGATAGAGGGGCATACGGATAATATCCCAATTCATACAGCACAGTATGAAAGTAATCGGTATCTGTCGACAGCCAGAGCAACCAAAGTATATGAATATGTGATGGAACAGACAAGATTAATTGATAAGAATATGAAGATTGCCGGCTATGGTGAAAGCCGCCCGGTTGAATCAAATAAAACGGAAGAGGGAAGGGCGAAGAATCGTCGGGTTTCCATTAAGATATATAATCCGTTGAATTCAAACACATAATGAAAAGATTAGGAGTCGAGTATGAAGAAGAATTTGATTACAGTAATTATTTTAGCACTCTGTGTTGTGAATTTGGTTTTGAATATTATGTTGGTATTTGTTTGTATGCCATCAGCAAATAAAACGAACAACTTAATCACAGAGATTGCATCTGTTTTGAATCTTGAATTAGAAAGCGAAGATGGTCAAACGAGAGTTGCCTTGGAAAATATTGCAAGCTTTAATATTGATGATCAGGTTGTAAATCTGAAGAATGACGGTAGTGAGAAAGCACATTATGTACAACTAGGTTTAACCCTGGAACTTGATAATTCTTCTGAGGATTATGAACAACTGAATGCTGTTTTGGCAGATGCACAAGGTGCAGTATTTGATGAAGCACGTAATGTTGTTCAGAATTATACATATGATGAGATTATTAATCAGGAAACACAGGATAAGATCAAAAAGCAGATTTTGGATAAGCTTCAAAAGAAATATGCAACGCAGTGTATTTATAATGTTTCTTTTAGCAAATTAACATTCCAATAGTTTTCTATGTATTGTATGGAGATATTACTATTGGAGGTGAGAGCATGGCTGATGTGTTATCTCAAAACGAGATAGATGCATTGTTAAAACAATTAAGTTCAGGCGAGTTGGATGTTGATGAGATCAATGATGAGCCCGCTGCAAAAATTAAAGAATATGATTTTGCACGACCTGCCAAGTTTTCAAAGGAACATTTGCGTACGTTGGAGATTATTTTTGAAAACTTTGGCAGATTGGTTTCAAGTAATCTACCTGCATATTTGAGAAAAAATGTTCAAGTTGATGTTATGAATTCTGAGGCGGTTACATATTCAGAGTTTTCCAACGCACTTTCGAATCCTGTTTTGTTAGGGATTGTTGATTTTGCACCGCTCAAAGGAAATATTGTTATTGAATTAGCTTCAAATCTGGGCTTTACGATTATTGACCGGATGTTAGGAGGTTTAGGGGAACCACTTGAAAAATCAAGAGAATTTTCGGAAATTGAATTGAGTGTTTTGGAGAGAATTTTTACGATTTTAGTAGATCTGCTAAGAGAACCATGGAGCAACGTAGTTGAGATTCATCCAAGACTTGAGAGGATTGAAACAAATTCCCAGTTTGCTCAAATTATTTCTCCGAGCGAGATGATTGCAATTATTACTATTAATGTTACAATTGGTAATGTAGAAGGTCTTATGAATGTGTGCTTGCCTTTTATAACATTAGAAGATGTTATGGATAAGTTGAATACGAAGTACTGGTTTTCTACAATGCAAAGTAGAGATGAAGAAGTATATAATGAATTTATAGAGACGACCATCAACAAGGCGCAAATACCAATCAAAGCTTTACTAGGAAAAAGCAGTATTTCAGTTATGGATTTTATTAATTTACAGGTTGGTGATATTATCAAGCTTAATTCTCATGTAGATGATGAATTAGACGTTTATGTAGGTAATATTGTAAAATTTAAAGCGTTACCTGGTTCCGGTGCAGAAAATTACGCCGTTAAGGTAACAGAAATTATAAGAGAGGAGTAGAGAAATGGATGGAATGTTATCACAGGAAGAAATAAATGCATTGCTTGGTAATATGGGCGATGCGAGTGATGCAGTCCCGGATTCTGCCTCTGATAGTCCTTTGACCATGGAGGAACAGGACACAATTGGAGAGATTTCGAACATCTGTATGGGTACCGCAGCAACCACACTTTATTCTCTCGTGAATCAAAAAGTGACTATAACAACGCCGTCTGTGTCAATCAGCACGTGGGATGATTTGGTAGCAAGTTATGAAAGACCTTGTGTTTTTATTAATATTTCTTACAAAGAAGGTATCGAGGGTAGTAATGTCTTGATTCTTAGGGAGGATGATGTTAAGGTAATAACAGATTTAATGATGGGTGGAGATGGTACTAATTTAGTGGATGAGTTATCAGACTTACATTTAAGTGCAATCTGTGAGGCAATGAATCAAATGATGGGTTCATCGGCAACATCACTTTCTTCTATGCTGAATGAGAAGGTAGATATTTCACCGCCTTCTGCAGAATTGGTAAAATTAATTGATGAGATTGATGATACAAAGGTTGCTAATCTTCAGAATAGTACATTTGTTAAAGTTTTTTTTAAAATGGAAATTGGTGATCTTGTGGATAGCAGTATCATGCAACTATATCCAATCAATTTAGCAAAAGAGTTGCATGCAAAATTTAAGTCAACTCAGGAACCGGCTACTTCAGAGTCATCAGTGAGCAATTCTAATACAGTGAATGCTTCACCAGCTTCACCAGCTTCGCCGCCTGTTCAGGACCAAATGACAGGTCAGTCAATGACAGGGCAGCCGATGATGGGACAGCCGATGATGGGACAACCAATGACAGGGCAGCCGATGATGGGTCAGGGGATGCCATATGGTTATATGCCGCCTGCCCAGGATGTAAATGTTCAACCGGTTCAGTTTCAACCTTTTAATGTAGGATTCAATCCGATTACGCAACAGGAAAACATTGATTTGATTATGGATGTTCCGTTAGAGGTTACTGTTGAATTGGGAAGAACAAGTAAATCTATTAAGGAGATTTTGGAATTTGCACCAGGCACAATTATTGAGCTGGATAGAATTGCCGGGGAGCCGATTGATGTATTGGTAAATGGCAAATTGGTAGCAAAAGGTGAAGTGGTTGTAATTGAAGAGAGCTTTGGTATCAGGGTAACTGATATTATTAAACAATAAACTATTTATGAAATGGAGATCAAGATATGGCAAAGAGTATTTTAATTTGTGATGATGCAGCTTTTATGAGAATGATGATTAAGGATATCCTGGTAAAGAACGGCTATACCATTGCTGGAGAGGCTGAGAATGGTTTAAAGGCAGTTGAAAAATATGCTGAGACACAGCCTGATCTTGTATTAATGGATATCACAATGCCGGAGATGGATGGCATTCAGGCTCTTAAAAAGATTAAAGAATCAGATCCGAATGCCAGTGTTGTTATGTGTTCCGCAATGGGGCAGCAGGCGATGGTTATAGAGAGTATTCAGTCAGGAGCAAGAGACTTTATCGTAAAACCTTTTCAGCCTGATCGTGTATTAGAAGCAGTTAAGAAAGCGGTTGAGTAATATGGCTTTATTTTCTGCCTCTGATTGGAAAAGCATAGGGGAATTAATTGGTGTTGTTATTTTGTTCCTTTTTGTTCTTTTTCTGGCCTATGTGGCTGCAAGATTTGCAGGAAGCTTTCAATCCAATGTAATCAATAAGAGAAGCAATATTAAGGCGATTGAGGTGTTTCGGTTATCGAATAACAAAGTAATTGAAATTATCAAAATTGGTAATCGTTATTTTGCCTTGGCAGTTTGCAAAGATCGTGTGACGCTTTTGTCAGAGTTAGATGCATCGGAGATTAAGGAACAGGAAATGGCTGTTAAGCCAATTGACTTTAAAAAGATACTGGAAAAGTTAAAAAATGAAGAACAAAGTAAAAGCAAATAATTTAAAAGAAAGAATACGAAGGCGTATTCATATTAGAAAATTTATAATTACATATCTGATTATCTTTACTGTATTGTGTATCGGTTACCGTGTTGAAGCGACAGGAACGATAGACAATACAGTTGATAATGAGAGAGAGGATATAACCAATTTAGAGAATGATGTGCCGTTTTCGTTCGGAATAACTGTTGATACAGACAATGACGAAGGAACTTTGGCAGGAACTCTTCAAATGCTTTTGGTTATTACCGTAATATCCTTAGCTCCATCAATCGTTGTGATGATGACGTCGTTTACCAGAATTATAGTCGTTTTCCATTTTTTGAGAACGGCATTGGGTACGCAATCGACGCCACCCAATAATGTATTGATTGGGCTTGCGTTATTTTTGACACTTTTTATTATGACACCGACTTTGAACAGAATTAATGAAGAGGGAATTAAGCCATTGTCAAACGGGGAAATTACACAGGAAGAAGGATTAGAAGCCTGTATGGCACCACTTCGGGATTTTATGTTTAATAATGTAGAGACGGAGGATGTTAATTTTTTCCTTGATCTGGCACGGATTGACAGAGTGGAAGAACTTCAGGATATTCCCACATCAGTGTTGGTGCCTTCTTTTATGTTGGGAGAATTACGTAAATCTTTTATCATTGGATTTATGATTTATATACCATTTATTATTATTGATATGGTGGTGGCATCCACTTTGATGTCTATGGGTATGATGATGCTGCCTCCGACAACTATATCGATGCCATTTAAAATTCTATTATTTGTTATGGCAGACGGATGGAATCTGGTAATTGGTGAGCTGGTTAAAAGCTTTAATTTTTGACGTAAAATGCTCACATATTTTTTGCTTATTTCAACTAAATCAGATATCAGGCTTGCAAGCCTGTTGTCTTACTGTGAAGTATAAAAGAATTTACAGATTGGAAGTGGAAGAATGAATTCTGGAGTTGTAATTGATATCGCAAGAGAAGCTTTGTGGTTGATCATAAAATGCTCTGCACCACTTTTGCTTGTTTCGTTGGCGGTTGGTCTTATTATTAGTATTTTTCAGACTGTTACATCGATACAAGAGCAGACTTTGACATTTGTTCCAAAGATTCTTAGTATCTTTATTACATTGATTTTATGTGGTGGATGGATCATGAATAATATTGTATCTTTTATGACCCGATTATTCGAGAATTTTTCAGAATATGTGAGGTAATATATGATCGAACGCTCCTTTTCTGTTTATCATTTGGAATACTTTTTGGCGATTTTAGTCAGAGTAGTGGGGGTAATGGCATTTGCTCCGGTATTTGGAAGTCAACCGGTTACTAGAAGGGTAAGACTTTTTTTGGCAGTAGCTTTTTCCTTCGCAGTTTTTTCTATATACCCTTATGTGCCGTTGGGTTATACTACTTTTTTTGGATATACGGTTATTCTGATTAAAGAATTGGTAGTTGGTGTGACGATTGGATTTATGTCTAATATTACGCTTTCGATTATTGGTATGGCTGGACAGTTTATTGACCGTGAAATGGGATTTTCCATGGTTTCGAATTTTGATCCGGGTATGAATACGGAGACGACAATTACTGCTGAATTTTACAATATGTTGGTTATGATAATTCTGCTTTGCTCCAATATGCATTATTTTGTTTTATCAGCACTGTCGGATTCTTTTGAGTTGATTCCATTAGGACATGTAACAGTTGACAGTGGAACTTTATATAATGTGATGATACAATATATGTTAGATTACTTTTTGATTGCACTGCGGATTAGTTTGCCAATCCTGATTGCAATTATGTTGCTGAATGTGGTGCTTGGTGTATTAGCCAAGACATCACCGCAAATGAATATGTTTGCGATTGGAGTACAGTTGAAAATATTCGTAGGATTTGCAGTATTATTTGTTACGTTATCTTTTATACCAAATATTGTTGAGTATATTTACAAACAGATGCAGCAGGTTGTAATGAATGCAATGCAGTCGTTTTATTAGTTGGAGTATGAGTGCTGATGGAATATCATTATAAGGTGTTACTTTCTTTGGATCTTCAGATGTTTGCAAAAGAAGGTCCGGGAGGAGAGAAAACAGAAGATGCGACAGCAAAGAAATTAGAGGATGTCAGAAAAGAGGGTAACGTTGCAAAAAGCCGGGAGGTTGTAACGGCAGCTTCTCTGTTGGCGTTGTTTCTTTCTCTTCGTTTTACGATGAGTTTTATTGGAAATCGTTTGATCGGATTATTTGCCGAATATTATTCGTTGATTCCAAGATATACCAATGATGGATTTGAAACGGTTGATTTTTCGTATATATTTTTTAGAACTGTGCTGTCATTGGTTATTATAATTTCGCCCTTTTTATTGATTGGTTTTCTGGTTTCTTTTTTTAGCAACTCTTTACAGTTTGAGTTTAAAGTGACTGCCAAGCCGTTGGAACCTAAATTTAATAAGATGAATCCGATTAGTGGATTCAAACGTATGTTTTCAATGAATACGATTATGGAATTACTGAAGTCTATTGTAAAGATTGTTGCAATCGGATATTTGGTATATAGTATTTTTAAAGAACGGGTGTCTGATCTTTATCTGCTTTATGATATTTCTATTAATCAGAGCCTGCTCATTCTATATGATATTATAATGGAATTAGGAATTAAAATTTGTGTTTTATTTATTGTGATTGCGGCTGTAGATTTTATGTACCAGAGAAGGAAATTTAAAGAAGATAATAAAATGACAAAGCAGGAAGTAAAAGATGAGTTTAAAAATCAGGAAGGAGACCCCAAAATAAAGGGTCAGCAGAGACAGCGTATGCAGCAGGCTTCGCAGCGTCGTATGATGGCATCAATACCGGAAGCAGATGTGGTTATCACAAATCCGACTCATTTTGCAGTTGCATTATCATATAAATCGGGTGAAGGACAAGCGCCGATTGTTGTGGCAAAGGGAACTGATTTTCTGGCAGGCAAGATTAAAGATGTTGCACGAGAAAATCATATTGAAATAGTAGAAAATAAACCCTTAGCAAGAATGCTATATTATAATGTGGAATTAGGAGCAGAGATTCCTCCGGAATTGTATCAGGCGGTTGCGGAGGTGTTAGCATATGTATATCAGTTGCAGAATAGGGTGAGTTGAATGAAAATAAAAAGTTTTCAAGGTTTGAAATAATACATTCTGTGAACGAGAAAAATTGTTCGTGGAATCAGCGTTTACTAAGTATTAAAAATACAAAGGAAAAGGAGGTGTGAAAAAGATATGAAAAAGATAAGTTTTAGAGGAGATTTATTTGTTGGACTTTATTTGTTGATGGCAGTTATCTTTTTCATTATTCCGATTCCTTCTTTGTTGTTGGATGTTCTGATCACCTTTAATCTTTTTATTGCCTTGGCAATTCTGTTTAATTGTCTCTATGCGACAGAAACTTTGGATATGTCAAGCTTCCCCACTATTCTTTTGTTCACCACAATTTTTCGAATATCATTGAATGTATCTTCTACCAGATTGATTTTATCAACTGGTGATCCAGGTGTTGTGGTAGAGACGTTTGGAAATTTTGTTGGTGGTGGTAGCCTGGTGATTGGAGCAATTATTTTTATTGTTTTAGTAATAGTACAGATGATTGTTATCAATAAAGGTTCTGAACGTGTTTCTGAGGTGACTGCACGTTTTACACTGGATGCAATGCCAGGTAAACAAATGGCAATTGATGCAGATCTGAATACTGGAGCAATTACAGATCAGGAGGCGAGCATTCGCAGAGAGAAGATTCAGCAGGAATCTGCATTTTTTGGATCTATGGATGGTGCGACAAAGTATGTAAAGGGAGATGCAACAGCAGGTCTTATTATTACGGTGATCAATTTGATAGGCGGTATTGTGACGGGTGTAATGTTACAGGGAATGGAATTGTCTGAGGCGTTGTCGAAGTATACGATCTTAACGATTGGAGATGGACTTGTCTCTCAGATTCCTTCTATGTTAATCTCATTAGCAACCGGTATTCTTGTCACTAAGGCTTCAAAATCAAGCAATATTGGGGATATTATGATCGGTCAGTTGTTCAAGGTTCCGAAAGTTCTCTATATGGTAGGTGCAACCTTGTGTTTTTTAGGTGTTTTTACACCTCTACGGTCAGAAGGGAGAATTCTGATTTATTTAGGAATTGGTCTTGGGGCAATTGTAATTGGCAGACTGATGGAGCATTCCCAGGAAGTGGAATCAATTGAAGAAGAAGTAAAAGAAGAGGAAGTTCAGGCTGATGAAATCCGCAGACATGAAAATGTTAATGCGTTATTGCAGGTAGATCCGATTGAGTTGGAGTTTGGTTATGGTATCATTCCTTTGGCAGATGTAAATCAAGGGGGAGATTTGTTAGACAGAGTGGTTATGATTCGTAGGCAAATTGCATTGGAGCTTGGTGCAGTAGTTCCTATCATTCGTTTAAGAGACAATATTCAGCTTAATCCAAATCAATATATTATCAAAATTAAAGGTATTCAGATTAGTGAAGGTGAAATATTGTTTGATCACTATATGGCGATGAATCCCGGATATGTGGAAGAAGAGATTACTGGGATTCCTACTTTTGAACCATCATTTCATTTGCCGGCAATCTGGATTACAGAGGCACAGCGTGAAAGAGCGGAATCCATGGGATATACAGTTGTTGATCCACCGTCTATTATAGCAACCCATCTGACAGAAATCATTAAGGCACATTTGGATGAGTTGTTGACTAGACAGGATGTTCAGAATCTGATTAATAATGTAAAAGAAAACAATCCGACATTGGTGGATGAATTGGTTCCGAAATTGCTTGGGGTTGGCGAGATTCAGAAGGTATTGCAGAACCTTCTTTCAGAGGGAATCTCTATCAGAGATTTGGTCACTATATTTGAAACTTTAGCGGATTATGCAGTTTCCACAAGAGATACTGATGTGTTGACAGAATATGTACGGCAACGGTTAAAACGTGCAATTTCAAATACATATTTTACAGAAGGGGATGTGACAACGGTTATTACTTTAGATCCTCAAATTGAGCAGGACATTATGAATTCTGTGAAACAGACGGAGCAGGGAACTTATATTACATTAGACCCTGCAGAAACAAAAAAAATACTGGATTCGGTCGAGACAGAGATGAAAAAATTGGAAAATCAGGGAAAAGCACCAATTATCATTACATCTCCTATTGTAAGAATGTATTTTAAAAAGCTGGTCAAGGATTATTTTAAAGATTTAATCGTAATATCATACAATGAAATTGAATCTGATGTAGAATTACAATCAATTGGGGTGGTGACGATCAATGGTAATTAAAAAATTTCAGGCAAATACAGAAACACAGGCGATTTTGCAGGCAAAAACAGAGTTGGGAAAAGATGCAATCGTAATGAACATCAAGACAATTAAGCCAAAGGGAATGTTTAAAGTATTTCGCAAGACGCAAGTGGAAGTGACTGCTGCGATAGATGAAGCAGGAGATAAGAACAAAAAAAATGAATCCAAGAATGAAAGAAAAACATCCTCTTTATTTAATGCAAAAATTGATGAAAAATTGCATCCTGAACTTATTCAGGAAAGCGAGGAAGAAAAAGAAGCAAAGGAGCTTGATAAGAAATTAAATAAGCTAGCCCAATTGCTGGAACAGCAGATTGAAAGCAAGAAAATGGAAAATAAAAAAGAGGAAAAGAAAGAACCGAAAAAAGCAACGTCGATTGTTGAAAAGGAAGAGAATGCGGATGATGTCAGTGATAAAAGAGGAAAATATTCAGCAGAAGCACAGGTACGATCCGGTAAAGACAGCCTAAAAAATAAGTCGATAGATCTTATTATTGATATGCTTACGAATAACGAGGTGTCTAATGAATATGCAAGACAGATTATGGATGAGATTACGCATGCCGGTAATGTTCGGACACTAGATGATATGTTAGCGTATGTTTATCAAAAAATCATCTTAAAATTAGGGCAGACAAATCCGATAACCATAAATAAAGGAGAAAAAAAACCAAAGGTTATTTTCTTTTTGGGACCAACGGGTGTTGGAAAAACAACAACAATTGCTAAATTATCTTCAAAATTGGCATTAGAGGATAAAAAGAAACTAGCTATTTTGACTGCAGATACTTATCGGATTGCTGCAGTGGAACAAATTAAGACCTATGCAAGTATTTTATCGATTCCGGTTGAAGTTGTCTACGAACCAAAAGATTTGAATTCGATTCTTCCAAAATATCGGCAATGTGATTATATTTTAATTGATACGGCTGGGCGATCTCATAAAAATGAGGAACAGTTTGATGATTTAAAAAAATTACTTGCGGCATTTTCAAAGTATAGTGTTCAAACATATTTGGTTCTTAGTGCAACAACGAAGTATAAAGATTTGAAAAAAATAACAGCTTTATATGATGATATAGCTGATTGCAGTTTGATTTTTACAAAGTTAGACGAAACAGATGCTGTTGGTAATATTTTGAATGTAAAGCTTGATACTGGTATGTCTTTATCTTATGTATCATATGGACAAAATGTTCCGGATGATATTGAGGTGATGAATCCGCAGATTATTGCAAAACAGCTATTAGGAGGAAATAACGGTTATGGATCAGGCAGATGAATTGCGTAAAAGAGTAGAATTGCTAAAAGAACAGACTCCGACATCCAGAGTCATTGCCGTAACCAGTGGAAAAGGGGGGGTAGGAAAGACCAGTATATCGGTAAATCTTGCTTTGCAACTGCAGCAACATGGGAAAAGAGTAGTTGTTTTAGATGCGGATTTTGGATTGGCAAATGTTGAAGTTATGCTGGGAATCAGACCCAAATATAATCTGGCGGACCTGATTTTTGACAATAAATCAATAGAAGAGATTATTACGGAGGGACCGTTGGGCATTGGATTTATTTCCGGTGGCTCAGGTGTTCAGGATTTGGTTAACCTTGATAAAGAGAGGTTGAAGATTCTCATTGCACAATTAGTAAAATTAGATAATATGTATGATGTTGTCATTATTGATACAGG
>CAJOPP010000407.1 GCA_905236365.1 uncultured Lachnospiraceae bacterium | reverse complement strand
TATCCAACAAACGTTCAAATGCTGACTTAATCCCCAGATCATCAAAAGTCATTGGACGCAAATTGAAAATAGTATCTCTGATATCATCAACTACACCATGCAGATTTTTACTTATGACGGACAGTTCCATTTTTGCACGGATCGGATCCTGATCAATAAAGAGTCCGCATAACTCTAATTTTTGAATCAGATAAGCCAGGTTCTGAAGAGAGGAATCGTGCAGATCTCTTGCAATTCTTCTTCTCTCTTTCTCCTGAATTTTAATAATGGCATAACTGTCCACATTATAATGCGGATCAAAGTGTCCGACTTTGTTGTCATCATCCATTTCACCGTCGATGACACTTTGCAATTGACTCATATCAGATTGAATGTTGTCAAGCTTCTCAAGAAAATGAAGATTAGTTTCCTGAATGTTGTCCTTCTCTATACGCAAAAGTTCAAATTCATTTTTGCGTACACTTTCTACATCTCTGGGAGAAAACATTTTATAATTCGAATCTTCCTCATCAAGATAAGACTGAATATAATTGTCAATCTCAGAAATTCTGTTATTATTTTTAATAATTTGTGATTTGATATCGTTGTACTCAACCTTCAGGTTGGACAGCATATCCAATAAAATATCATAACCGGCTGAATTCATTGTAACCCCATATAGAACATACGTTCTATTAATAAATAATACAAGATTTTACAGATATTTTACCTCATTTTTACGCATAACAAGTTTTGCCTGAAAACACTCAGACAAAAAAATGATTAGTGAAAAATATTTTCACTTTAACTTCTATCCCCATCTACTATCATATAACAAAAAAATAAATCTGAAAAGAAAAATTTTTTTATTTTATTGGTTCCTTCGAAGGAAGTCCCGCTTTTCTGGGATATTTAATCGGAGTGTTCTTCACTTTTTCTATTACAAAAAGATTTCTGTATATATCAGAATTAGGTAATGTAAATGAAACCTGATTCTGAACTTTACCTCCTAAAATACCGATTGCATGGTCTGCCTCTGTTTTCTCTTCCTCAATTTTCTCAGACTTGTATGAGATAAATGTACCGTCAACCTTCACAAAGGGAAGGCAATATTCAGAAAGGGTGGTCAGATTTGCAACAGCTCTTGACACACAGATATCGAATTTTTCTCTAAGTTTGTCCGACTTTGCAAAATCCTCGGCACGGCCATGAATGGCGGTCACTCCATCCAGTTCCAATTCATCTATTACGTTCTGCAAAAAAGAAATTCTCTTGTTGAGGGAATCCAACAATGTAACCTGCAGATTGGGATAAGCAATTTTCAAAGCCAATCCGGGAAAACCGGCACCTGTTCCAACATCGATCAAGCTTATATTCTGATGAACATCATATGCTTTGATCAGAGAGATACTGTCGATAAAATGTTTTTTCATCACTTCTTCAAAATCTGTAATAGCAGTCAGATTCATTACTTCGTTCCACTGAATCAATAACTCATAATAGTGAATGAACTGATCAATCTGTTTGTGTGTCAAATCAATATGAAGTTCTTCCAAATCTTTTTTGAAAAGTGTCGTGTCATAATTCATACATTTTTCTCCAAATAATTAAGCTTTTAAGTGCTCCAGGTAAACCAGTAAAACGGAAATATCCGCAGGTGAAACTCCGGAGATACGAGATGCCTGGCCAATGGAAATAGGCATGAATTCTTTCAGCTTTTGTCTGGCTTCCAATCGAAGAGAAGGAACATCATCATAATTTATATTCTCCGGAATCATTTTCTTCTCCATCTTCTTGGACTGCTCTACCTGCCTGCGTTGGCGGATAATATAACCTTCATACTTGATTTCTATTTCCACCTGTTCGACTACATCTTGAGGATAAGGTCCGAATTTATCACGATCTGTGTCAATTTCTTTGATCAATTCATAGTTGAGTTCGGGACGGCAGATCAACTCGGCAAGACTAGCCGCGGTTTTCAAAGAAGCGCTGCCATGTGCTTCGAGAAAATTTTGAATTTCCTTTCCCGCGCCCACCTTTGTCTGCTTCAATCTCTCGATTTCTTTTTCGATCATCTCTTTCTTTTTCAAGGTCTTATCATATACTTCTCTGCTGATCAAACCAATACGATAGCCTTTTTCTCTCAGACGAAGATCGGCATTATCCTG
>CAJOPP010000406.1 GCA_905236365.1 uncultured Lachnospiraceae bacterium | reverse complement strand
TAATAAGCAGATTTCCTTTATGGACTTTGCGTATACACCGATTAGTTTGTTACTTGGAGTATTGTTTGGGTTGTTGCCATTGCTGATCGTGATATCGAATATAGTCACGAAGCCATTGCAACAGCTGAGTCGTGCAATCACTAAATTCTCTACCGGAGATTTTGAACAGCAGGTGGAAGTAAAGACCAACGATGAGATTGGTGAAGTGGCGAGATGCTTCAACAAGATGGTAGAAGATATTAAGGTGCTGATCAATGAAAACTATGTTATAACCTTGAAGGAACGGGAAAGTGAGTTGACGGCGTTGCAGGCGCAGATCAATCCACATTTTTTGTATAATACATTGGATACGTTATACTGGCAGGCAACAGAGGAGGGGAATGATGAGATTGCCGAGAGCATTTTTGCCCTCTCACAATTGTTCAGGCTGGTACTCAGTCAGGGAAAAAAGGAGGTTACGGTTAGCCAGGAATTGGAACTGGTATCCAGATATTTGCAGATTCAGAAAATGCGATTTTCCAAGCGTCTGAATTATGAGATTGAAGTGGAAGATGGTATCAAAGAAGTATTTATACCGAAGCTGATCGTGCAGCCTTTTGTGGAGAATGCCATTGTACATGGTTTTGAAAATGTAAGTGAACCATGTTTCCTTACGGTCAGGGCAAATCAGGATGGACAATCAATACGATTTGAGATTGAAGATACCGGTGTAGGAATGAGTGAGGAACAGATAGCAGGAATCTGGGAAGAGGAACCGGTACAGTATGCAAAACAGCGTATTGGAAGATATGCAATCAAGAATATTAAAGAACGTCTGGAATTAAAGTATCATGATGATTTTGATCTGGAGATTCAAAGCAGCGTTGGAAAAGGGACGACGGTAATTTTGCGGATTCCAATGGAAGGGTAATTTATATGGAGGTGAAAGAATGTCGGTAAAATTATTGATAGCAGATGATGAGGATGTCATTCGGAGGGGAGTGACCAAGTATATTCAGTTACATACAGATCGTTTTGATAAAATTTATGAGGCTGAAAATGGGCAGCAGGCTATTGAATTGATGCTGCGGTATCAGCCGGATATTATGTTGTTAGATGTGCAGATGCCATTGAAAAGTGGACTGGATGTCATGAAAGAAGCGGAACGGGCAGGGCTTACGCCTATCGTTATTATTTTGAGTGGATACGATGAATTCAAATATGCCCAACAGGCGATTCGATATGGTGCTAAGGATTATCTTTTAAAACCAACCCGTGGGGCAGATATACTAAAGTGTCTGAATCAATTAGCAGATCAATATCTGGAGAAAGAGTCCCAGGAGGCAGAGACGGATGTGACACAGTCAAATCAGCTGATTAAGCGGGCGGAAGAATATATTGCGGAACATTATATGGAGAATATTACATTGAATGGACTGGCTGCAACGATCGGAATTTCCAGTGGTTATTTGTCGGCATTGTTCCCGCAGACACTGCAATGTGGTTTTGTGGACTATTTGAATCAAGTAAGGATTGAACGGGCATGTTGTTACCTGGAACAGAATTATTTTAAGACCTATGAGATCGCTTACAGGGTGGGATTTAAAGATGAAAAATATTTTTCAAAAGTATTTAAAAAAATAAAAGGAATGACCCCGAGAGAATATCGGGGAATGAAGAAGTGGGAGGACGAATAGATGCAATTGCGTTTTATTACGACAACTTATGAAAACAACATTAAGGAAAGAGTGGAGCAATGTATTCCATTTGAGCAGGATACAGAACGCGAAAATGAACTGATCAATCTCTATCCACAGGTGAAATATCAGTCTTTTGACGGTTTTGGAGGAGCACTGACGGATTCAGCAGGATATGTATTCTCTCTTATGAACGAGGAGCAGAAAACAGAAATGCTCAAGCAGTATTTTGGCAGGGATAATATGAAATATAACATGGTGCGGATTCCGATTGACAGCTGCGATTTTTCTGTTGAACACTATGAAGCTGATTCGGATGAGCAGGATGAGAATTTTGAGAAATTCTCCTTTGAACGTGTGGAGAAGTATATTCTTCCATTGCTGGATGCTGCCGAAAAGGAGTATGGTGACAAGTTAGAGATTATGCTTTCCCCATGGAGCCCGCCAGTCTATATGAAAACGAACGGAGAGCGGGATCATGGCGGTAAACTGAAAGAAGAATACAGGGCAAGATGGGCAAAGTATATCTGCCGGTATATTGCGGAGTATCGGGGCAGAGGATATCTGGTGACGAGACTCACGATGCAGAATGAGCCAAAGGCTGTACAGCCATGGGATTCCTGTGTATATACAGCAGCGGAGGAAAAGGCATTTATCAGAGATTATTTATGGCCGGAGATGGTAAAACAGAATATGGATGATATCAAGATTTATATCTGGGATCATAATAAAGAACGGGCCTTTGAGTGGGCAGAGAAGATTTTTGATGAGGCGACTTCGAAGATGATTGAAGGTGTGGCATTTCACTGGTACAGTGGAGATCATTTCGAGGCACTCCGAATGATCAGGGAACAGTTCCCGGATAAGAAACTGATGTTGTCGGAGGCATGTATTGAATACAGCAAATTTGAGGCGGATGATTATCTGAAAAATGCCCAAAAGTATGCACACGATATGGTGGGGAACCTGAACAATGGAATGAATGCGTTCATGGATTGGAATGTCCTGTTGGATGAGCAGGGAGGACCGAACCATGTGGGGAATTTCTGTGATGCACCATTTCTTTTTGACACGAAAAACGGGAAGCTGTTAGAGAGCAATATTTTAGGACATTTATGGCATTTTTCACATTTTATTGAAGCGGGGGCAACGAGAATTGGTGTCAGCAACTATTCAGATCAGTTGGAAGTGACGGCATTCCGGAATAAAGAGAATATTGTGGTGGTCATTTTAAATCGCACTTCGGAAGAGATTCCGGTGTATTTGCGGCTCAAAGATTCGGTTGCAGCCATTACGGTGAAAGCAAATTCGATTTCCAGTGGGGTAATCGAATCATTGAATGCATGAGGCATGTCAACAACGTAATTTGTATCGGCATCGGGCACACTGGAATGTGAAGTTGTGTCCGATACGTAATAGTGAAACCAAAGGCAGAACTGTAACTGTGGATATAATTACGGAAACTCAAGGTAGGAAAAGATTGATTTTGGGTTGAGTTTTTGGTAAAATAAATAATATAACTGTTCAGGTAGCATTTCGCATTTACTGCGAGATGCGTATGAAAATGTATATTAGATACAGAATCTTTTTGATTACGGATCATTTTGGAGGCTTGGTATGAGCAGGAATGACTATATTATTGAGAATGTGAATGCAACACTGGCAATGGAGAATATGCCGTTGACTATGGAGGACAGAAGACTTTTAAGGGATTGCTTAGAGGGCAGAACTACTGGTCAGGATGCAGTAGAGATGTTAGTAAGACAATACACACATAAGAAGGTAATGGCTTGATGAAACCGATTGACCTTTATGAATACGACCGGGATAACTATTATTGTTATCCCGGTACGAATATACTGAGGAACAAGTTGAATATTACGGATGAGGCGGAGTTATCAACAGCAGAGCGGAGGATTACAGCGATCCGTTCCATGGAATTGATTAAGGAGCCGCTGACGGGCAGGATGGATTTTACGATGTTAAAGAGAATTCATCTATTTTTGTTTGGGGATATTTATGAGTGGGCAGGAAGACCCAGAGTGGTGAATATTTCCAAAGGTACTTATTTTTGCCGGTTTGAATTTATTGAGATGCAGATGAAGGATGTGATGCAGCATCTGGCAGGAGAACGGTATCTGTTGGGAACGGATCGGAAAAAAATGGCAGAGAGATTGGCATATTATATTGGCGAGATCAATGCTGTTCATCCTTTCCGGGAAGGAAATGGAAGAAGTCAGCGGGAGTTTATTCGTATGCTGGCAGCCAGAAACGGGTACTGGCTTGATTTTATGAAAATAGATGCGGATGATATGCTGGAGGCCAGTAAGCAGACTTTTCGGCAGGAATATGGACTGATGACGGAGCTTCTTTATCAGGCATTGGAAGAAAAGATAAAGAGTTAAAGGGCGTGTGCATCCTCGCGGAGCGTTTTACTCAGCCGGAGCTTGCACACCGACAGAGTGAGACTTTGTATATCCCACCTATGCTATAGCTTAGAGGTGGGATATTTCTCGATCTTCTGATCCGATGCAGTAGCTGGTGATGGGGGGCAGGTACTCTATGGAACTTGTTCTGTAGAGGTTTGCTGCTGGTGCGAGAATTTGATTTGATCCAGTTTGTTCCGGATGACTTTGCCGCTTATGGAATCTTTGACTGGTATTTTGTCATAGAGGGCGAGAAATTGGTCTTCCTTGTCATGATCCAGATAGTAGTGTCCCAACAAATCATAGGTGCCGGATATATCAGTGCCGATTGAAAGGCAATATTCCAGAATTTCAACCGCTTTATCCGGATATTCCGCATAAATACAATCGGCAAATAACCAAAGGGTACGGATATAGCGGGAATAGCATTGATCATAGTTTGTCAGTAACTCCAGATTGGCAGGTCCATAGGCTTCTTTTAGTTCAGTGTTGCTGATGCCAATCAGATTGAGCATACGGACTTCGCTTAAATTGCAAATTATTTTTTTATATTCGTCAATCTTTGATTGCTTTTTTTGGTCATTTAAGGTAATATCAAAAGGAAAGTTGTTAAGCGGAACCTGAATGTAGGGAAGATCAGAGAGATCTTTTCTTCTCGTGGCATTGGCACGATCCTCACGGGCAAGGTAGGAACTTACATTTTGTGGATCCTTACTGTTGTTTTTGCGAAGATTATGGTGTAGTACCCAAAATAACATCAGGATGGAGGGCAGTAATAATATTTTCATAAAATTATCCTTTCAGAAAAGAGGTGTCAATATGTTCAATTTCAGCAATAAGAAAAAGCAGCGTTTAATATCTACGATCATTGCAGTTGCTCTTGTTGTCGTAATGGTTGTAAGTTGTATCGTTACATCCGTAGGCGGTTTCTAATACCTGCAAGGAACGTTAGTAGCGTTTGAATGCTGAGTTTCAAATTTACCATATCGGTGTAAAAGAAGTGCGTATCAATCCATATGCACTTCTTTTATTTTTACTTTCCGGGAAACTTCGTCTCATGGAAAGTAAAAGCGCTCTGCGGGATGTGCACCTCGCGGAGAAGAAGTTAATTGCTTTGCAATACCGCTCGGGTGCGAAAGAGTCGCAAGCGACTCTTTGTTCCGAACTGTGAGCCGAACTGACAAATTTGGCTGTCACTTAGTCATAAGAGTCAAATCTCATTTTTGTACTGTGGGATTTGACTATATAACTATACAAAAAGTCAGGGAAACTGTCAAATACCTCAAAGACCGATTAGGAAGCGGCATCGTGTTTGCACGGGGTGGCATAATGCAAAAATTCAAGACTCGCTCGCGAGTCTTGGCGCGGGATTTGCGTCAGCTATGCTGACATATTTCATATGCAAATCCCTGCGCATCCTCG